>DATIAI010000259.1:0-4494 GCA_035458065.1 Algoriphagus sp.
ATCCTCAATGTTCGGAGAAAAGCCTTGGGTTCCCCCTTGTGCGAGTCCCTTTTTCCCACCCTAAAAATCATCCAGTACAAAAGGGGAAGCAGCACAAAAGCCACCAACAGTGAAACCGATAGGATCGCCCCTACCGCCACCGCCTGATCATAAAACAAAGCTCCTGAAATTCCGCTCAGAAAGACCAGCGGTACAAAAACCGCCAAGGTTGTCAACACTGAACTGATCAAAGCGCCCATCACCTCATTGGATCCCTGGACGCAAGCCTCAAACAGAGGAAGGCCAGATTCTCTTTTTCTGGTTATGTTGTCCAAAACAATAATCGCATTGTCGATCAGCATCCCAATGCCAAGAGCCAAGCCTGAGAGTGAAATGATATTGATCGAGATGTCAAAAAAGTAAAACACCAGAAAGCTGATCAGCAAAGAAGTCGGCAAACTGATTCCCATAATCAGCGGAATGCGATAGTCTTTGATAAAAAGGAAAAGAATACCAAAAGCAAAAATCCCTCCGAAAAGCAAGCTGGTCTGAAGGTTGGAAATGGCAGCATTCAAAAGGCTGCTTTGGTCTTGAGTGATCTCAAAGTCCACCTGTGGATAATCTTCCCGAAAAAGTTCGAGAGACTTTTTAAGCTCGGGGATCAATTCGTTCATCTTTGCCGAAGCTTGTTTATGAACCGTGATCACAAGTCCTTCCTCCACTCCAAAAAGATGATAGCCAAGCATTTCCTGAGTTTCATATCTGGCATTTGCCACCCTTCCCAAGGGTACGATGGCGCCGGCTGGAGAACGAACCGGCAGTGATTCTATGTCCTTTGGAGTATCTACCCGTGTGGCAAGGCGGAGGTAATATCGGAATTGCCCGTCTTTGACACTGATCCCCGGAAGCTCTGCATTTCCGGATTGGATGGCTTCGATCAGTTCTTTTTGGGTCATGCCCAAGGCAGCCAAGGCATCGTCATTTGGCTCGATGGAAATGATCCGGTTTCTTTTGCCGTTTATATCCACCAGAGAAACTCCAGGCAACTGCTCGATGCGTTTTTTTAGGACATTTTCAGCCAGGAGACTGACTTCAACAGGATCGGTATCCGCTTTGGGAATCACCTGAACGCGGGCTACCGGAATATCCGAAGTATTGATCCGGATCACTTCTGGCCTTGGCAGATCATTGGGAAGAGAGTTGGTCAGGCGGTCGATTTTCTCATTCACATCGATATAGGCCAGTTCCATCTTGGTTCCGTAGTCGAAAGTCAACCGAACAGTCCCGATCTCCGAACCTGCCTTGCTTTCCATTTCCTCCAAACCATTGAGCGTTATCAGTCCCTCACGGATTTGCTGAAGGACATTTTGTTCGATGGATTCGGGAGAAGCGTTGGGATAAGTAACCTTGACCACGATCTGCGGAACATCAATCGGAGGCAAAAGTGAGATCGGCAATAGCCGAAAAACGATCCCGGAAAACACCATCAAAGCCAAAAAAGACATCGTCACCGCGATCGGCCGCTCAAGCAAAAATCGGATCATGGCTTATTCTTTTACGAGTTGGACGGGAGCCTGATGAGCCAATTGAAGGTTGTTGGTCGTAATGACGGTACTGTTTTCGGGTATTCCTTCGAGGATTTCTATTTCCTGTCCATTGTCTTTGCCCACTTCCACATAGTTCCACTTGGATTCTTTGCCGTTTTCGACGGTAAAGACCACTGCTCTGCCGGATCGATAAACGACCGCATCTTTGGGTACCACCAGACTGTTATTCTGTGGGGCTCGGATGATGGCACGGGCATTCATTCCGGGAAGAAGATTTTTGACAGAACCAAGGGAAATAGACACCTGAACCAAGCCATTTTCATCCACTTTCGGATTTATGGCTGTCACTCTTCCTTCGAGTGCATTTTGAGAATCGGAGATGGGATAGATCTCTGCCCGCTGATTGGACGATATCAGAGGAATGTCAGATTCCAGGACTTTTACACGGAGAAGAAGTTGGTCTGTGGACAGAATCTCAGCAAACTCGGCGTTTTTGGTCACCAAACTGCCTTCCTTGAATTTGATGTTTGCAATCTTACCGGAAACAGGTGCCCTTACCTCACATCTGGCTAGGTTCAGTTGGGCTTCTTTTAGCTCAACTTCGGCAAGAGAAAGCCCACTGTTAACCATGATTCTACTTTGGACTGTTTTGGCTACAGCCGAATCCGGAGATTCTAGCCCAAGATGAAATTGGGCCTTAAGTACTTCCAACTCCGCTTGTGCTTTGATTACAGCAATCTTGGCTTTTTCCACCGCAAACTCCGCCTCCCGCCGATCCAAAGTGGCGATGATTTGCCCTTTTTCGACATATTGACCTTCAAGAACATTGACTTTTTCGAGATATCCTTCTCGCTCTACAAGTGCTTTGACCTCTGAAAAAGCTTCCAGTTTCCCGGTGGCATTGATCAGGTAGTCGAAGCTTTTCCGCTCAGCGGTTGCCACACGGACCTCGGTAGCGGCAACTTCACTGCGGAAAGATTCGGAAGGGATTTCTTGGGATCCTTCTTCTGCCTTGGAGCATGAAACCAGAATAATAGCTAAAACTCCAAGACGAACAGAATGAAAAATAGTCATTGGCTTATGATTTCAAAGTAGAGGAACTAAGATATAAGAAAAAATCAATGCTTTATTCTAGATGTGCTTAAAGTTTCTTAATAGAGGTTAGCCTGGAATCAGGCTCCCTTTCAGGCAGAACAATAGCTTCATAATAAGGCCTAATTCTCAACCCCTGATGCTCTTTGTCTGTATAGTATTCCACCAGTTTTTCAAGTTGGTCCAAATCCACTGCCTCAATTCTCACCTGCGCAAGTCCGTCCCTTACCATATCTATCTGCTCTGCAGCCGCTCGGGAAATATCGATCTGACGCTTGGAATATGGTGGAAGGCGATCATTGATCCGGACTTCTACTTTTAGATTATTCTTTTTATTGATCACCCGCACCCAAGTACCCAATGGAAGACGTTTGTGTGCTGCGGTCAAGCTATCCAAGGAAAAGACCTCACCGCTGGCCGTTTTTCTCCCGTGAAATTTCTTCCCATAAAAACTCGCCGTACCCTCCTGAATAAGCAAAGAATCCACCTGCGCAGCTGCTGAAAAAGTAAACAAACTCAAGCTTACAAACAGGATCACTTTTCTGAACATTTCCGAATCTACCATTTCCGCCCTGCTTTTCAATAAAAATGCCAATTCGTGACGGGCCGCCAATCTTCTCTTGGAGGTAGCTTCCCCTTGGCCTATCTTAGTGAATAATGTTTAGTCAATCCAGCGGCTTGATTTTTTTTGAAGATTTCAAACTTATTTCCCGCTGCTGTGGACTGTTGACCGTAGACTGTTGACCAAAATATGCTCAAAATCCTTCATACTGCCGATTGGCACCTAGGCAAGCGCCTTCAGGAATACTCCCGACTTGAGGAACAAAAACTCGTTTTAGATGAAATCTGCCAGA
This sequence comes from Algoriphagus sp., assembly GCA_035458065.1. Taxonomy (GTDB): domain Bacteria; phylum Bacteroidota; class Bacteroidia; order Cytophagales; family Cyclobacteriaceae; genus Algoriphagus. Next base: position 3,473 of record DATIAI010000259.1, read on the forward strand.
TCGCTGATCAGGAAAACGTCGATCTTGTCCTCTTGGCAGGGGATATCTTTGACAGCTTCAACCCAGCACATGAAGCCGTGGAGTTGCTATACAAAACACTTCGAAAGCTGTCCAAAAACGGAAGCCGGCCCATACTTGCTATCTCAGGCAATCACGATAGTACTCAGTTTGTCGAGGCTCCGGATCCTTTGGCAAGGGAGTTGGGGATCATTTTTTATAGCCGTTATGACACGGTGATTCCTACCGGGAAACTGGAGTCTGGCGTAGAAATCACCCAATCCGAAAGCGGATTTGTTGAACTGAAGCTGCCACAATTCAATTTCCCAATCAGGATTGTTCTTGCTCCCTATGCCAACGAAGTCAGTTTGCGCACCTACCTCGGAGAGGAAAATAGGGAAGCGGAATTCCGTTCTATTTTGGCAAACAAATGGAAACAGATCGCAGATAAATATTGCGATGAAACCGGTGTCAATCTCTTTGCCGGGCACTTTTTCTTTATCCGAGAAGGTGAAAAACCAGAAGCCGAACCAGAAAGTGAAAGACCTATCCTTCATGTTGGCGGGACACAGGCACTTTTCACACACAATGTCCCCAATCAAATCCAGTACGCAGCTTTGGGACATTTGCACCGATACCATACCGTCGGCCATGATACGATCCCAGTGGTGTATTCCAGCTCGCCTTTGGCGTATTCTTTTAGCGAAGCCGAGCAGGACAAGAAAGTGATCATCATCGAAGTTGGACCCGGAAAACCTGTCTCTTTTCGTCCCATCGGATTGAAGCAAGGACGGACTTTGATCCGAAAGAAATTTGATAACCTTCCCAAAACCCTTCAATGGCTGGAAGAAAACCCCTATTGCTTTGTTGAGATCATTTACGAAACCGAGCTGTCGATCGAGGCTTCGACCCGAAAAGCCATCATGAAGGCCCACGATGGCATTGTAAATCTGATCCCGCAAATCAAAAATCCTCTCGGTCAGGAATCTTTCCAGCTTCATGTGGATGATTTGAGCAAAGATGTC
>DATIAI010000260.1:0-3569 GCA_035458065.1 Algoriphagus sp.
GGATAGAGATAATGGCATTCCTCCTTTCACCTCTCTGACAACTCCTGACGGTGTCTTTTTCCTTATTAGCTGGTCTTAGGTAATTGTGAATCATGAAAAACCTCCGCCTCAACTACCGGTACCGGGATGCCCATAACTACAAGGAATTTGGGAGTGTGGTCTTTGCCAACCCAGCCGGGCTATCTATCAAGGCAGCCACTGTACTTCTCCGGGAAAAGCTGATATCGGAGGAGTTTTTTGTCCCACAGGACTGGGGGTTGCCTAGACACCATGCCCGACCCTATGATCCAGAGGTGGATCATGAATGGCATGAGTTTGAGGAGTTTGAGTTGACGGCTGAGCCTGCTCAAGACGAGAGGGAAATTGTGGAGTTTTTGGAAGGGGTGGTGAAAAAGTCGGGAAGTGGGAAGAAGGGAAGCTTGGAGGTCTAAAGTAGGCAGTTTTCAGTCTGGAGACTCCAGGAGGTAGTTTGCAGTAGGCAGATTATACCGTCCCAAATAAAGGTGACCGTTTGGGATTTGCGGTTAGGGGGGAGAGTTCAAATTGCCGCAATACGCCGACAATGAGCAGATGTACCATCAAATTGTTTGAAAAAGTTTGGCAGGTCTGGGTCAATCCATCGCGCCAAGTCATCCACTACCGTCCTGATTCTTAATGCATGGGAACAATCAATGGTGCTTCCGGAAAAACAAAGCGGCTCGCAATGGTTTACTCTGTTCCTGAAGTTTTTTATCTCCTCTAATTTGGAATGTAGAGATGCCCTGTTTTCTAAGCTTGGCTTAAAGCGGAAGCAATGAATGGGGCTTCCTGACACCAAACTATAATGGTGCGGGAGAAAGAAAGAAACCCAAAATCCTAAAGTCTGATCAGCGATTATTTTGCCCGAGGTCACAGGGATTCCTTTTGAAACAAGCTGCCTCTCTGTCTTTCCGACGCAGGTTCGAAGGAAGAAATGGGATTGATTCAGAGTTGAATCTGACATAAAACCCGTCTTTTGGTTGATTATCCATTCAGCATCCGAAAAGTTTGAGACTAACACTTCATTCAAGGAGTTCCGAAAGATCACCTCAAACTGGCTAAGCAAGGGATGAAAGGACTGTGCCAGCCTCATATTGGCTAAATAAAGACGTTTGGCCTTTGTAAAGCTGTGGCCAGTCGCCAGAAGATATCTGTTGTATCTTGATCTTGAAAGGTATTTGTATCTAAGTGTGGCTTTCATTTAACATTGTGAAGGGAAATCCGTATATTTGTAGTGTTAGATCTGATCAAGCCTCTTTCGGAAACGAAACGTAATCAGATAAAAGAACTGGCCTGCATTCCGATGCAGGCCTTTTTTTGTTCTTGCCTGCCAGAAAACAAACTAATAAATTTTATTCAAAAATCATTCTGCCATAAGCCAGACAAAACATTCCTGCACCACTTTTAAAAAGCATAAGCTGACCTGAAAATGGTCTAACACCATTTTCAAGCAGGCCCCCAACTCCCCCTTCACCTCAAAATCCCAAAACCTCAATACCGTCCAGCCCTTGGATTGATAATAGGCATTGACTTCCCGGTCGCGCTGCATGTTGCGCTCGATCTTGGCGATCCAAAACTCCCGGTTGGAGTGGATGGCGTTTTTACGGTTTTCCCAGTCGTACCCATGCCAGAAGGTGCCGTCCACGAAGATGACCAGCCTTTATTTTTTTAGAATGATGTCGGGCTTGCCTGGAAGGGCTTTTGAACTATGACAGATCAGGAGAAAAAGAACAAAAATCTAACATAATTCGTTATTTTTGCAACAGAATGGATAAATTCAAACAATTGTTACAGAAGTAGTTGAACAACGATCATGAATTCTGCAATAAACATATCCAATAAAAAGAACTCAATTTTGCTTTCGGAATATTTTCCAAGGGAGATCTTTTGGGATGTCAATCTGGATGAATTGGACTACAAGAAGGACAGTGACTTTGTGATCCCTAGGGTATTGGATTGGGGAAATTTTAAGAATTCTTGGTCAAATCTAAAGAAGTTGTATCCAGAAAATGTGATCCAGTATTATTGCTTGAATCAATCTCAGATTTTTGGCAATGAAAACATTGAACTTTTGGGTAAGCTATTCAACATCAATCCAGAGGAATTTCCCAGATACATTAAGTAGTCCCAGCCATGGTATCTGAGGGTGTTTCTGAAGTACTTTTTAACAGCATCCAAGAATTGACAAGTTTAAATGAGCTTGGGGATTTCAGCTTGGGGGGAGGAACCAATCTCGCTATCAAATACAACCACAGGGAATCCACCGATATTGATCTTTTTTCCCAAGGTATAGTGGGAATCGAATCGATGAGGAAAATTGAACACACTGTAAAAGATATGTTCAATCCCGAATATTTTTCCTTGTTAAATCTTGATCATGAAAACCTATGTTTTGCCCGTACCATTTTACCCCAGAGCGGCATAAAAGTGGAAGTCATCCAAAACCTCAAAAATCTCCTTCCGCCAGAGATTGTTAAGGGATTGCGGTTAATCCATGATGATGATATCGGAGCGCTAAAGTTACTGGCAGCAGCGAGTAGAGGTAGCCAAAAGGATTTTTATGATCTCTTCCTGCTTACTGAACTCAAACCATTCGGCCACTATTACGATCATCTTATGGCTTATTTTGAAAATCATAGAGATTCTCCAAGCAACATCTTCGACAATCTTGGGTCCATGGGTGAAAAGCCCGGTGTCAATTTATCCAAAGACCTGAGCAGCCTTTGTGATTTTAATCAAAGTGGAGATAAGCGAAATCCCGGCAACCGCATTGTGTTAACAGAGAATTCCCCCATCGAGCTAAAATGGCCCGATCTTAGGAATGTTTGGAAGTCCAGAGTTAAAGATTTCGCTGCTCAAAGAGGTTTAAAATTCAATGAAATTCCGACCAGACGAAAACCAAAACTACCTGGATTCAGCTGGTAAAATCAATAATGAATAGTTCAACTCCTCTTAAAACAATAAATTGAAAAATGAGCCATTGACTTGATCGAGGATCTTTTTCAAACATGCCCCCAACTCTCCTTTCACCTCAAAATCCCAGAACCGCAGCACCGTCCAACCTTTGGATTGGTAATAGGCATTGACTTCCCGGTCGCGCTGCATGTTGCGTTCAATCTTGGCGATCCAGAATTCCCGGTTGGATTTGATATCGTGTTTTCGGTTTTCCCAGTCGTATCCATGCCAGAAGGTGCCGTCCACAAAGATGACGAGCTTGTGTTTTTTCAGACTGATGTCTGGCTTGCCCAAGAGTGGGATTTTTGGAGTTTTATACCGAACTCCTGCCTGCCAAAGTGCTTTTTTGAGGAGTAATTCAGGTTTGGTGCCCTTCGACCGGATTTGGGACATATTATATGACCGCTTTTCGGTAGTATAGAATCCGTTTTCCTCACAGAATTGGGCTACAGCTACTTTGGGCAGTATGTAGGGCTTGGGACTCACGGGGGCAAGTTACCAGGAAGTTTTCAGTAGGCAGTCTGTAAAGGCAGAAAGCTCAAAGGAGAAAGCTGTAAAGTGGGAAGCCTGGAGGTATGGAGGTATGGAGGTTTAAG
>DATIAI010000261.1:0-2348 GCA_035458065.1 Algoriphagus sp.
CAGGTTTGAGGTTCCTTGGTTCTATTCATTTCCTAAAAACATTTTGATTGGGGCTTGGTTCAGAAAAATGCCAAATACTCAAACTTCAACCTGAAAAAAGTCAAAAAACCATAAATTTGGCCCTTCTTATTCCCTCTTAACAACTCACTCTTGGATCGTCAGTCCTTCCTTACCATTTACCAGTCCGACCCGATTTTTCAGACGCTAGCTCACCAGCTTGGCTCCGGGGAAAAATTCCGACTCCAGGTTCGGGGACTTGCTGGGAGTCTCGACATGGTGCTTTTAGCTTCCTATTTTGAGAAAAATGGAGGATTCCATCTGATCATTGCTCAGGACAAGGAAGAAGCTGCTTACCTGAATTCGGATTTGCAAAACCTCCTGAACACTGAGGAACATATGATCTTCCCTGGCAGCTTCAAGAGGCCCTACCAATATGATGAGGTGGACAATGCCAATGTCCTGATGCGTGCAGAAATCCTGAATCAAATTCTGGAAACCAAAGGCAAATCCCGAATCGTCATCACCTATCCCGAGGCACTTTATGAAAAAGTGATCAACAAACGGTCACTCGTGGAAAATACTTTTTCGGCACGCGTAGGTGAGTCAGTCGATATGGAATTTGTTACGGAAATCCTCACCAGCTATGATTTTGAGCGGACGGATTTTGTGTACGAACCTGGGCAATTTGCTATCCGGGGTGGGATTTTGGATGTATTTTCCTTCAGCAACGAGCATCCATATAGATTAGAACTTTTTGGAAAAGAAATCGAAAGTATCCGGACTTTCGATCCTGAAAGCCAGCTGTCGATCGCCAATGTGGAGCTGATTTCCTTGATCCCAAATGTCCAAACGAAGTTACTTCAGGAAGTCCGCCAGTCCTTTTTGGGCTTTTTACCTGAAAAATCGATCATTTGGCTAAAAGACTACCAGTTGACTTCAGACGTGATGGATGAGTCTTTTCACAAAGCTGAGCAGGCATTTTCTCAAATCGTTTCCCAAACTCATACCGAAAACCTTCTCCTAAAACCTTCGGATCTTTTTGATAGTGGAAAGGATTTTTCTGTAGCGATCAAGGACTTTTCCACGGTCGAATTTGGAAGGCAGTTTTACCTCAAAACCGACAACAAGATTTCTTGGGAAAGCCAGCCTCAAGCCTCTTTCAACAAGAATTTTGACCTGCTCGTTGCCAACCTTTCCGACAACGAAAAACAGGGATTTACCAATGTGATCACTGCAGAAAACGAAAAACAAATCGATCGGCTGTTGGGCATTTTCCACGAATTAGACCCTACACTTCAGGTCCAAAGTATGCTTTTGGGTCTGCGAGAGGGATTTGTGGACAAGCAGGGAAAAATGGTCTGCTACACCGATCACCAGCTTTTTGAGCGATTTCACCGATACAAAACCCGGGCAAAAGCCAGCAAATCCAAAGCGCTGACAATCAAAGAACTCAAGGCCCTTCATCCCGGCGATTACATTGTCCATGTCGACTATGGAGTAGGGCGATTTGCAGGGTTGGAAAAAGTCGATGTTGGCGGAAAAATGCAGGAAGCGGTCCGATTGATTTTCAGAGACGACGACCTGTTATACGTCAACATTCACTCGCTTCACAAAATCTCAAAATATTCCGGGCAGGAAGGGCAGGTTCCATCCATGTCCAAACTGGGCTCTCCTGAGTGGGAAAACAAAAAGTCCCGAGTCAAAAAGCAAGTCAAGGACATTGCCAAAGACCTGATCAATCTCTATGCAAAGCGAAGGTCGGCGCATGGTTTTAGCTTTTCCAGAGATTCGGTCTTACAGGTGGAGTTGGAATCTTCCTTCATTTATGAAGATACTCCTGACCAAGCTTTGGCTACAACGGATGTAAAATCCGATATGGAAAAATCCTATCCAATGGACCGCTTGGTCTGCGGGGATGTCGGGTTTGGAAAAACAGAAGTGGCCATCCGCGCAGCATTTAAAGCAGTCAATGACAGAAAACAAGTGGCAATTTTGGTTCCGACCACGATTTTGGCCATGCAGCATTTCCAGACTTTCAGCGAGCGTTTGGAAAACTTTCCGGTCAAAGTCGAATACATCAACCGCTTTCGATCTGCGAAAGAAATTAAGGATATCATTTCCCAAGTCAAAACCGGAGAAATTGACATTTTGGTCGGAACGCACAAAATTGTCAACAAGGAAATTGAATTTCGGGATCTCGGGTTGTTGATCATCGATGAAGAGCAGAAGTTTGGTGTCAAAGTCAAAGACCAACTCAAAAACCTGCGAGTCAACGTGGATGTGTTGACTCTGACAGCCACACCGATCCCAAGAACCCTTCACTTTTCGCTGATGGGGGCACGTGATCT
>DATIAI010000262.1:0-2828 GCA_035458065.1 Algoriphagus sp.
CCATGGGGAGCGACATCCGGAATTGGCAGAAATCAAGTTGCTGTTTTTTGGAGCAGCAGGTGCATTGACTGCTCATATGAAAAAAGAAGAGTTCATTCTTTTCCCTTACATCAAGGCTATGGAGGAGGCAGTGAAAAATGATTTTCACCTCTCTGCTCCCCATTTTGGACACATCGATAATCCCATTGCCATGATGGAGGAAGAACACGAGACCGAAGGGGATCGCTTCCGCCAGATTTCAGAATTGAGCAATAAGTACACTGCACCTGCTGATGCCTGCCAGACTTACCGGGTGGCTTTTGCAATGCTGGAGGAATTTGAACTGGACCTTCACACTCATATTCATCTGGAAAACAACATTCTGTTTCCGGTGGCCCAACAGGTTTTTGCAAAAGCAAATCACTAAGCAATGAAAGTCCTGAACCCAACAATGAACCCTTTTCTCCCAGTCTCTTCTCTGAAATTCAGAAGAGCCTGGGTGGGGTGGGCATTTGGGTTCTTCTTTATTGCTTCCCTGTTTGGCGTGTTGATGAGGTCATTTCATATCTGGGAAGTTCCCTATTTCGATTACAAAAACCTCCTCCATACCCATTCCCATGTGGCAATGCTGGGTTGGGGATTTTTGATCCTCAGCGGCGGGATGGTTTTTAGCCTTGCCAAAGAAGAAAAAGAGATCCGAAAGTTTCGCTGGCTATTCCTTGGAGCTGTCATTTCAGCTCTGGGAATGTTGGTTTCTTTCCCATTTCAAGGGTACGGGGCATTCAGTATTGCCTTTTCCAGCCTGCATGTGCTGATTTCCTATGGATTCATATACAGACTCCATTTGCTTTTGAAGAGGGAGAAAAATTCTACCGGAATCCGTTTGCTCCGTCTTTCTATCTGGTCTCTGGTGATATCCTCTTTTGGACTTTGGGCTTTGGGACCGATCAATTCCCAACTCGGAAAGATGCACGAACTGTCCTTTATGAGCATCCAGTGGTTTCTCCATTTTCAGCTCAACGGCTGGTTTGTATTGGGAGTCCTTGGTCTGATTTTCCTTCATTTTGAAAGATCGGGATATCAGTTTCACTGGCCTTTGTATCAGGAAATCCTTCTGGCAGGATCGCTGATTTTAACCTATGCCTTGGCTGTAACCTGGGCCGAACCTAGCCGATTGGCCTTTCAGATCAACGGTTTGGCGGTAGTGATGCAGGCCTTCGCTTATTCCTTTTTGATGCTTGGGATGCTGAGAGGTTTGAAAAAACTAAACCTCCTCCCCATTGTCAGAATCTTGTTGGCGGCGGCTTTGGTTTCCCTGTTTTTGAAAGCTGCGCTCCAAGTGCTCTTGGTTTTACCATCCATTGCAGTCATCTCCTACACCATCAGAATGTATGTGATTGGCTTCCTGCATTTGGTCCTCTTGGGGATTCTGACCTTTGGGATTTCCGGTTTGGCGGTGCAAAAGAGTTGGGTAGAAGATTCCGCGATTTCCCGACTGGGATGGGTACTTCTTATCGGAGGATTTGTCTTTTCGGAGCTTCTGCTCTTTGGTCAGGGAACGCTCATCTGGTTAAAATTCGGATTCTTTGAAACCTATCATTTATACCTCTTTCTGGCTTCCTGCCTTTTTCCGATAGGATTAGGATTAGTCGGAACGCAGATCCTTTCCAGCAAAATTCCATTTCAAAACATACCGAACTCAAATTTCAATTTCAAAAAAATCAAAACCCAAACTATGAAAAAATCCCTGCTTTGGTCAGTTGGAATCCTGGGGATTCTCCTGACTGCCTGTGGCGGAGGTGCTGATCAGTCTGCTACCTCAACCGAAACCTCTTCGGCTCCGGCTACCGAAGCTGCCGCACCTGATCCAAAGGGAATTGGCGAGGTAAAATCAGTCGACCTGGGAACTGGAATCGATGCTTCTCTTGCAGATGCCGGGAAAGCAATCGTCGATATGAAGTGTACCGCATGCCATCAGTTGAACGACAAGCGATTGGTTGGACCCGGATTTCAGGGGGTTACTAACCGTAGACGGCCCGAATGGATCATGAATATGATCACCAATGTGGATGTCATGCTTGACCAGGATCCCGTTGCCCAGAAACTTTTCGAAGAATGTCTTACCAGAATGCCCAATCAAAACATCACTCAGGCTGATGCAAGGGGGATCTTGGAATTCATGAGAAGAAATGACGAAGAAAAAGCAGGCGAACGAGACGCCGCAACCAAATAATTGAATTTTTAATCAATTGATCATTATGAAAAAGAACATTTGGCTTTTAGCAATTGGTTTGACAGCCCTTGCATTAGCCCCTGGATGTAAACCCAAAGGCGCACAAAGTGCGATTTCTGGCGATGCAGCAGCCAAAGTGTATGTTGCGCCCGGTAATCACGATGAATTTTACAACATCGTTTCGGGTGGTTTCAACGGTCAAATGTCCGTTGTCGGTCTGCCTTCCGGCAGGGTTTTGAAGATTCTTCCTGTTTTCTCCGTAAATCCGGAAAATGGATGGGGGTACTCTGAAGAATCCAAGCCGATGCTCAATACCTCACAGGGGTTTGTGCCTTGGGACGACTTGCACCACATCGCCATTTCTACCACCAATGCGGAGCATGATGCGAGATGGGCTTTTGGCAATGCCAACAATACACCGAGAATTGCCCGGGTTGATTTGAATACATTCAAAACGGTCGAAATCATCGAAATCCCGAATTCAGCCGGTAACCACTCTTCACCTTTCATTACTCAAAATACGGAGTATGTGGTGGCTGGAACGAGATTCTCTGTTCCTGTTGGGGATAAAAATGACGTTTCGATCGATTCCTACAAGGAGAATTTCAAAGGTTAT
>DATIAI010000263.1:0-4487 GCA_035458065.1 Algoriphagus sp.
GATTTGAGAAAGGAAGAAGGCGGAGCTGTGGGCTATGCCAAGCGATTGAGTCACGGTGAAATAGGCAAAGGAATGAATGACTACGATGCGATTTTCACAGAATTGAAAAGAGTCGGTTTTGACAACTGGATCAGTATCGAAGACGGAGTGGACGGCATGGATCAGCTGGAACGAAGCGTGGCCTTTTTGAAGAAAAAAATCGCGCAGTACTGGAAGGACTAATCGTCAAAAGTCCACCGTCGACAGTCGACCGCAAAAAGAAAAATCGGTGAGATTTGAACTCATGAATTTATAAACCAAACAGCTGTGGTCCATGGACTGTGGACCGTTGACAGAAAAACTTTACCTCCTTGCAACCTTCTAACCTTAAAACTATCCCTTCTCAATGTTTCCTCGGTGAAGGCCCGTATTGGCATTCAGAAAGAGGAAGCTTTTTTTGGGTTGATATCGAAAACGGAAAACTTTTCGAGCACCAACTAGCAGCAGCAACAACCCGGAATTGGAAATTCTCAGACCGGGTGACCGTAGTATTGGAAGGTCAAAACGGGGAACTCATTCTCGGACTTGGCCGGAAATTCGCCAAGTTTGATCCTAAAACAGATGAATTGGAATGGATTGCGGAAGTGGAACATGAAATGGCATTGCACCGCTTCAATGATGGAAAAGTTGACCCTGCAGGAAGAATATGGATCGGCACCCTGAGTACAAAATTCACTCAGGGTGCAGGTTCACTCTATCGAATTGGAGCGGATTTAACTCCTACCAAAATGCTTTCCGATCTGACCATTTCCAACGGTATGGCTTGGACAGAAGACAATAGGACTTTTTATTTTATCGACACGCCAACCCGGCAGATCAAAGAATTTGATTTTGACTTGGCTTCGGGAGGAATCACCTTTCGAAAAGTCGCAGTGGAAGTGCCCCAGGAACTCGGATTTCCAGATGGGATGTGTATCGACCGTGAAGGAATGCTTTGGGTGGCTCATTATGGCGGCTCGGGAGTGTATCGCTGGAATCCGCAAACCGGAGAACTCCTGGAAAAAATCGAGTTGCCAGTCCCGCATGTGACATCCTGCTGTTTTGGAGGAGGAAATTTAGACCAATTGTTGATCACTACGGCTCAGGAAAATCTTTCTCCGGAGGATTTGATTAAGTATCCTTTGAGTGGGGATGTGTTTTTGGTAAAAACTGAGGCTAAAGGATTTTTGCCCAATAAAGCCATTGTTTAAAACCTTTTTTCTATTTCCTTCTTAAGTTTTTTCTTGGCATTTCAACAATACATCACAGGTATGGAAATGTCAATGGATCTGGAAACTCAAACTCAAATCCTGTTTTCAAGAGCTTAGAAGAAGAAATTAACCGATCTTTTCCCTCGGCTTCATTTTGATAGCTTGCTGGTGGAGCAATGCCTAACTCTGCCGCATTTTTCCCATAGATATCCCTTCGAAGCGGATGAATTGGAGCCGCACCGTTGAAAGTCACATTCCAAAGCTCCTTTTCAATAATCCAAGCAAGCATCCTAACTGCATCCAGCCGATGGATAAAATTGACTCGGGTATGTCCGGCTACATTTTCTTTTCCTGAAAAATACTTCCCCGGAATCCGGTCATCCCCAAGCAATCCTCCAAAGCGGACAATTGTCAGTTCATAAGTTCTTTCAGAAGTCATTCTTTGTTCTGCCCGAAACAAGGTTTCGTTTCCTGTATTTTCCAAACTGATCGGAAAATCTTCCGAGTATTCATTCTCAGAAACCACCTCGGGATATACTCCAGAACTGGAAACGAAAATGACTTTTCTAACCGCAGCGCGATCCAAAAGGCTTCTCAAATATTTGAGCTGTTCAAGATGAAAAGCTCCGTTTCCACTTCGTGTTCTGGGTGGAATATTTACCACCAAAACCTCAGATTGAAACAAGGAATTAAATCCAATGCCCTCCGGATGAGGATTCAAAGAAAACCGCAAGGCATCGATTCCTTTTGAATTAAGCTTTTGTTGTTTTTCAGGTGAAGTAGTGGAGCCTTTGACTTTGTACCCTTTGTCTTTCAGGTAAACAGCTAAAGGCTCTCCGATCCAGCCCAGGCCAATAATGGAAACAGTTGTCATGGGTTGAAATTAATTAAGTAGAACGCCGGTCTCAAACACTAAATATTATCCAAAATCTGAATATCGGATTTATAAAAAAACCTCCCATTTGGGAGGCTTAGGTTAATCTTTTTTTGGCATTGTTCCCAGCAGGTAGTCCCACAGCGGGGAGCTGACGCCAAAGGAACTGTCAGGATCTTTATAATGATGGATTGCATGATTCACCCAAAGGGCCTTAAGGAAATTTTTTGGAGGATTGTAGGCATGCACGACATAGTGAACTCCCAGGTAGGCTGAATAACCAATCAAAAATCCTGGAAGAAAATACAGTGCATAGTCGCCCATAATTAATCTGAAAACCAAATAGAAAATTGCCGCATAAGCAGCACTTACAAATGGTGGCATCGCAAGTCTGTCCTTATCTCTTGGATAGTCATGGTGAACACCATGTACAGAATATTGCAATTTGTCTTTAATCGGAGTATCCGGCTCCATGTGGAAAAAATGCTTGTGCATCATATATTCCACAAATGTGAATGCAAAAATACCCAAAATAAGCACGCCTATTCCCGCAATTAATCCAATCTCAGTGGTTGTTGCCGCATAGAATAAGGAAACTGAGGAAATAATAAAAAATAATACAATAGGCACCAAAATGTGAGTTCTGGAAATCTTTTCCAAAAAGGGATTAGAAAACATTTTGGCAGATCCGAAATTATCGGGCTTGTCCAATCTTCCAATCTTTTTCATAGCTAAATAGTAAGTTAAGAATGCGGATGAATTAAAACCGTTCAGCAGCTAAACTCATCCGTAAAGGTAAGGATTTTGAGGTTTGAGTAATGTTTTAAAAAATGATTTACATCACAAAATATCAAACAGTACTCAAGGTAGCAGCTATAGTTTTCTCATAATAAGACACATACAAAGGAAGTATCTGGTCAATATCAAATTCTTTAGCCCTGGCCAAAGCACGTTCTTTAAATCCTGGGAGGTTTTCATCAGCCAAAATAATCATGGCCTTTCGCGTCATATCCTCCACGTCTCCAATGTTGCATACAAATCCTGTAACTCCGTCTACATTCAATTCAGGAATACCGCCTGCATTTGAAGATAGAACCGGAACCTCACATGCCATGGCCTCAAGAGCTGCAAGGCCGAAACTCTCCTTTTCGGATGGCATCAGAAACAAATCTGCGACCGATAGGACTTCTTCCACAGCTTCCAGTTTTCCCAAAAACCGGATGTCATCACAAGTACCCAAAGTACGGCAAAGGCGCTCCATTCGATCCCGCTCTGGACCATCTCCGACTAACAGCAATTTCACAGGCATTGTCTTTCTCACTTCATAAAAGACATGGATCACATCCTCCACACGCTTAACCTTTCTAAAGTTGGAAGTGTGGACCAGGAGTTTTTCTCCGTTTGGACAGATTGCTTTTTTGAAATGTTCTTTTCTCTGTCTTTTGAATCGCTCCAGATCGATAAAATTGGGAATTACTTCGATCTCTCTTTTGATATCAAAATGCTCATAAGTTTCTCTCCTCAAATCTGCTGATACGGCTGTCACTCCATCAGATTGATTGATGGAAAAAGTAACCACTGGTTCATAGCTTGGATCTTTTCCCACCAGGGTGATGTCGGTACCATGGAGCGTCGTCACCACAGGAATTTGGATTCCTTCGGTTTTAAGGATTTGTTTAGCCATATAAGCTGCCGATGCATGTGGAATCGCATAATGAACATGCAGCAAATCCAAATTCTCATATTTGACCACACTGACCATCTTGCTGGCTAGCGCAAGCTCATAGGGAGCAAACTCAAACAGGGGATAACTTTTGATATCCACCTCATGGTAGAAGAGATTTTCACTGAAAAAATCCAGCCGCATAGGCTGCTTGTAGGTAATAAAGTGCACCTCGTGACCGACCTTGGCCAAACCTTTTCCTAGCTCTGTGGCGACCACACCACTTCCCCCAAACGTGGGGTAACAGACAATGCCTATTTTCATTTGATACCGAGAACCGGTTTTAAAGGGGATTTGGACTTAAACACGTTTATACGCTTGATTTGTTCAAATTAGAAATAAATTATCCCCGTTTTTCTGATAGCTAAGGAGTTGCAGTTAAAAAAATGCTTTTTTCAGAGTGAAAATCCTGACTATTTTCACGGGAATTAAATTTCACTATGAAAAACCGAATGCTGATTTTATCCCTTTTGGGATTGATTTGGGCTTGTCAGCCTGCTGAAAAGGAAGTTGTTTCAACTGAGAAAATCAACCCTGCCACTTATTGGGGAGAAAATCCCTGGCCGGAAATCCGCAAAAAAAGAATCAACCAACTCCTGCCTGAGGCTTTAAAAAATGCCGGAGTGGACTCTTGGTTGGTTATCTGCCGGGAAAATCACAA
>DATIAI010000264.1:0-23740 GCA_035458065.1 Algoriphagus sp.
ACCCCATCTCCGACCGAAGCCAAGAGCGCTTGTTCCTCTTGTGTGAATTCCGTAAAAAGTGGCCGGTTTCGGTTGTCCTTTTCCTGATAATAATTGACATAAAAATCCACCTTCCCATTTGTCTGAAGGTGATTTGCTCCCAAGATCGACCGGGAATAGTTTCGTTCTGCAAATTCAAAATCAACCCGAACCCGCGAATATTGGGTGATCAGAACTTTGGGAGTAAAGGTGATTTCAGCCTGATTGTAGTCGATCACGTAATCGGCGTTGAATCCCCGCTGAAGCTGCTTTCCATCCAGAAAAACCCGTTCTGAATTGGCCATGATGATCACAAAGCGCTCATTGTTTGGCCCACTGATCCGGTATGGGCCAAGCACACCTTCCAAAATCGGGAGTTGAATGGAAGCAAATTTCCCCTTGGCTACCGAGGCAAAGCCCTGAGAACTCGCTTCCCAGTTCCCTTTCAATTTGTATTTGGAAGTAAACTGCAAGCCTTGGACGTTTTTGTAATACCGCAAAAACTCCGATTGCCTTTGCTGAAGCACCACATCACCTGCTGCCAGGCTGAAGTTTTCATTGTACAGCTCGATCAGCACATTGTCAAAATCCTGGATTTGCTGGGTATTTCCTTCGGGTTGGAAGGGAACGTTTTGGTCCGTGATGCTCGCTCTGATTTTCAGATTTTCTCCGATATCCCCTTCCAACTGTAGATTCAGCGCAGAGTTGACGAAAACGTTTTGGGTATTTCCAAAAGAAACACCTCGGGTCAAACTCCCGGTTTTATAGAGGTTGGTACTTGGGAATAGCTCTTCGCGAATGTCAAAATCCGGGATTGCCTGAACCCTGTTGTCCTTGAACATTGCTGTAGAGTCATAATTTGCCGCCAGGGTCCTCTTGGCAAAAGTCTGATCCAATCGAATGGCCAAAGTCCGGTAGCAAACCTGTACTGAATCAGGTTTTGCCGAAGGATCAAAGTCAATTTTAAGAGTCCGATTGGAAAGATTGTAGCTGAAGGGGTAAGTTTTCCCAGCTTTATCCAGCACCCGGATACTTTCCTGGATTGCTGAGAGAGAATCCAATTCGGCGGGAGTTTCAAAATAGGAAGCTGAAAACCAGCGGCATTTCTCCTGAGCCTGGGCAGACCAAGTCAAGCCAAAAAGCAACACCCAGGAAACGATCCAAAAACGCATTGAAAACTATCAGCCTATTTCTTTCAAGGTACTAAAAACCATGTTTATTGAACCAGCGGAAAGGTAAGATAAAAGGTAGTCCCCTTTCCCACTTCAGTTTCAAACCAGATTTTGCCTCCGGCGGTCTCCACACCGCTCTTTGCGATAGCCAAGCCTAGTCCCGACCCGGTTGACTTGGTGCTGAAATTGGGGATAAAAATCTTGTCACGGAGTTCGGGAGGGATTCCTTTTCCATTGTCAGTGATTTCCAAAAACACCGATTGCTCTGTCAACCACAACCAAATGCGGATATGTGGCGACTCCTCCTGCGGAACTGCCTGAATCCCATTGATGATCAAATTGGCTATCACCCGGCCAAACAGCTTGTCATCTCCCATGATGGTAATCTCATCAGTAAAGGAATCGTCCTGAAAATCAAGTCGGACTCGCTTGTCATTTTTGAAAAGCTCCAGAACCTTGTTCACGACACCTTTGAAATTCATCAGCTCATTCTTTGGAAGAGGCATTTTTGCAAAAGTGGAAAAGGAAGAAGCAATCCCACTCAGCGCATCCACCTGATGGATTAACGTTTCAAGTGATTTGCGAAGCTTTTGCTGATCCTCCAACTTTCCCTCTTGCTCCAATCTGAGCAAATGCTGTAAGGTAAGCTTCATCGGTGTGAGGGGATTCTTGATTTCATGGGCCACCTGTTTGGCCATTTCCCTCCAGGCTGATTCCTTTTCAGTCGATGCAAGCACCTTCTTACTGGCTTCCAATTTGAAAAGCATGTTGTTGTATTCGTTGACCAGCAATCCGATTTCATCCTTGGAAGCCCAATACATCGGTTCGTTGTTTTCCAGATTAGTCGCCTTTAGCTTTTGCGTCAGCAATTTGAAAGGCAAAGTCAGGTTCTTGGAAACGAAGGAAGAAACAATCAAAAAGAGGATGAAGATGACGACAAAAGCATTGAAAATATTACTCAAAACATCAGAAATCAAGGAATTGAGTTCGGTCTCCGATTCGAAAAAGGGCACTGCCAAAATCCCGATATTGGACTGATCCACCTGGGACGGCACCGCTAAATAAACAGTCTGATATCTGAGTTTTCCGATTTTTTCGTCCAACAAAAGTTGGATCTGATTTTTTTCCATAATCCCGGACATGGCTGCCGGATTGATCCAGGGAGCAAGGATTTTTTTGTCAAAAATATTCGGACGATTGGTCGATTCAAGATATCCTGCCGGAGTGAACAGGTGAATATCACTGGCAATCGTATTTGCAAGGGCGTTGATTTCTTCATTAAGCAAATCACGATCAACACTTGCCGGATTTTGATTGTTGAAAAATGCGCCAAGATTACTCCGGATCAGGCTGGCCTTTTCGATATACTGCCTGTTGAGATCGTCCCGATAACTCCCCCCAAGCAAACCGATGGTAATGATGGAGATTATGATGATGGGAAAAAAGAAGGCGAAATTGAGGTAAAGCTGCAGCTTGGTGGAGTAATTGAATTCGAAATCGCGATAACCTTTGAAAAGCGTTTTCAAAAGAATGGCCAAGAAAGTCATGAAAACAAAGGCCACGAAAAAGAGGGAAATATTCCCAAAAAACTGTGAAAGTGATGTGGTAGGCGAAGAAAGTATGATTACTTCATCGCCGTTTCTCATTCCAAAATGGTGATATCCCTGAAATAGAACTCCATTTTCAAACAGTTGATTTCGGCCTAGAATCTCCAAAAATTCGCTTTGGTTGAAATTGAAAGTCCCTGAACTTCGAAGCAGTTCATTTTCCCTGAAAACTGCGTAATCATAGTTCAGCGGATCCAGCTTTTCGGCATACTTTCGATCCAGCAAAAGCTTGGGATAGACACTTCCAGGCTGAATCCGCAACTGGTTCAATTCGAGATAAACTGTCCCCAGCAAATTATCATCTCTCAAAATCGGAATAAAAGCCACAAACTTATTGCTGGCAGTAGTCTCTTTCCCCCGGATAAAATACAGATCTCTCGCTCCGGTGGCGTAGTCACTTTTGACATAGGTCTGTCTCAAGTCCTTAAGCTCAAGTCCTTCTGCTGGCCCCTGAAGTTGTTGCCCGGATGCAGAATAAATCCTGACCACCACCTCAAACTGATCAAAATAATTATCGAGATAAATCCTCCGGATTTTGGTCTCGACCGGATCTTTGGACAGAAGCGGGTCAGCTAACCGATTCTGGATGAACAGGTCATTTTTCACCCTGTTGAAAATATCCCCCAGAAAAAACTCCGTCATTACGTCATTTTCGATCAGGTTTTGATTGGCAAACCTGGTTTTGGAAAGAATCAGCCGCTCCCTTTCGGATTGAAAAGTGCTTACACCGATGATGGTAGCAGTGATCAGACAGGCGTAGAAAAATGTTAAAAAGGTATCGAGCCCCAATCGAAAAACATTCTGGAAAAGCTCAAAACGGATGATACTGAAAAGGAAAAAAAGATGAATCAACCAGACCAAGGCCAACCAAAAACTTAAATAAAAGGCGATACCCAAAATTGGCAATCCGACTATCCCCAAAAATTTATAGTATATCATTTTGTCCCGTCTGACACTGAACAAAAGGCTAAACAAAGTCAGAGAAATAAGTGCATAGACTGACCCAAACAAAAATAGGATCAGAAAGCTAAGCCCTTTGAACCAATCAAATGTTGGGATGGAGCGGATATCCAGAACCCACTGGGAATTGAAAATCAGATCCCGCGGAAGAAACCAAACCAGCGCAAAGAAAAGCGTACTTATCAGAATTGTTAAAATCAACCCGATCTGAAAGTTATTGCCCTGATTTAGGGAAGCGACTTTTTGGAAAGCACTTTTGGAATAAAGCTGAAAAATGACCAATCCAAGAATAAAGCAGATACAGCCTGTATTGAGCATTAAATCTCCGAGACTGGGATTCAGCCAAGAAGATGCATAGTTGACCGGATCAAAGAGCGGGAATTCAAAATAATCTCCCGGGAAATTGAGGAAAAGCATAAAAGCTCTGATCGTAACCAACACCAAAAAGCCATAACCGATCGTCTGCCAGGGATATCCTTTTTGCCATTTTTTCCTCAGAAAATCAAAACTCAAAAGAAAATAAAGCAGGAAAACAGAGCATATGAAAATCAACAATGCGGTATTCGAAACCCTGCCTACCGACTCATATCCCAGCTGGAAACTTATCCCGAAAATTGGTTTTTGGGTCAATGAACTTACTTGGTAAGCCCCATCAGAGGGATTTGAAAAAAGCTGAAACCGATCATTCCCAAAGAAATCAGGGTTTGGTCCGGTTTTGAGATAGTCATTTTCTATTGATCCAGGCCAGATCAAGCGAAGGACATGGACCAGATAATAGTCTGTGGTATTTCGTTTGATTTTCCGGACTTTAACAAAAAATGTCCCAAATGGATCTTCTAACAGCTGATATTCCTTAGTGAGATCCAATCCTGAAAAATCAAGAGTAAGCGTAAAATCAGACCAAAAGAGCAATTCCCCCGAAGGGTCTAGGACAAAAAACGGATGCCGGTGATCGGGATTGCTGACCCGCTCAAAACTGATAGGCTCTTCGGGACGCACTTCCATCAAGACTCGGATAAAATCCTCATCAAATTGCCTGTCTACCCGTTGGATTTTTTTCTGGATTGCTTCGACGTATTTCTCCTCCTCGCTTTTCTGAAAAACGAAAAAATTTAAAATCAATACAATCAGAAGAGAAATAACGCTGATCAAGATGACCAGCCTGCGGGTTTGGAAGCTCATTTAGGCTAAAAATAAAAAAGCAAAGTCTGGTATCAAACTTTGCTTTTGGATCTCTTATCGGATCGAGAGTTTTGCCTTGCGTTTTTTTGCCGTTCTATACCATAAGAAGCCAATAATCGCTGCCATCAGGTATGGCATGACAAAGAGGTAGAGTATACCGTTGTTCAATCCAGCGCCTATGGTTGTTTCACCGTTGCTTACATTGTTTTCAACCGAGGCCCGGCACATCGCACACTGTGCCCAACTGGATGCCTGAAAAACCAGGAAGAAAATGGCAAGAAGGAAATATTTCCGTTTCATGATAATCTAATTTTCGGTAAGGTGTGATCCTAGTCTATCATCCCAGATTCACACAAACTCTAAACATTAATCTGTGACCCAGCGCTTTACCTGCTTTGAGTCAAATCGACAATTCTAATGAATGTAATAAGGACTGATCATTAAGTAGACAATCACTCCGCTGATCGACACGTACAGCCAGATCGGGTAGGCAAATTTAACCACTTTCCGGTGTTTTTCACGCTGATCAGTATATCCGTAGTAGTATGCGAATAAGATCGGAAACAAGGCAACGGCTGCCAATATAATATGGGTAATCAAGAGAAAGTAGTATACCGTTCGGATTGTCCCCTCACCGCCAAAACTCGTGCTTTCTGCTGCTCCATGATAGATCACGTAAGAAATCAGGAAGATCGCTCCTAAGGCGAATGCAACTGTCATGGTGGCGCCATGATAGCTATACTTCTTTTGCTTGATAAAAATCAATCCTACAATAAGAGCAACCGAAGCACAAGTATTAATGACGGCATTCAGGTGGGGAAGAAAATATACCCAGTCACCCAATGTTGTAATTTTGGCAGGCATAAATAGTAATACTGCCACAGCCAATGGAATCACAATTGAAATTCCGATAATCCAATTTTTCACCTTTGCTTCCTGCTGAAGCGCTGTTACCTTATTTGCTGCCATGCAATAATACTTTTGTTTCCAACATCAATAAGTCTACATCCTCCCGGTTTGTTCCGCTGTAATATCCACGGATTCTTCCCAGTTCATCTATCAGCATGAATTTATCGGTATGGACAAAGTCATCCGGAACACCGTTGCCGTCAACTGTGGGAATCACAAATCCGCATTTGGCCAATCGATAGGTTTCATCTTTTGGACCTGAAAGGAAGTGCCATTTTCCAGGTATCGCATTATGCTCATCTGCATATTCTTTGAGGATAGCTGGAGTATCATATTCCGGATCTATGCTGATGGACATAATCTGAACCTCGGGAACGTCACGGAACATATCATTGACCCGCTCCATTTCTTTGGACATAACTGGACAGATACTGGGACATGAAGTAAAAAAGAAGTCCACGATGGTGATTTTTCCTTCCATTTCAGCCCGACCTACAGGATTTCCTTCCTGGTTGGTAAAGGAAAATTCGGGAATGTAATGTTGGGTGGTATCAGTAACCGGACACTCCAGAAAAGGATTGTCAACACCATTTTGGAAAAAAATCGGAAGGTCGTATTCGTTTTTTCCAAACCCTCTCAAAAACATGAAAACCAGTACAGGGATCAACAAGATGCAAACCAACACCATTCCCTGCAATATCCTCAATCCTTTCATATGATTATAATTGTCTTTAAGCGGCCATAAGGCCTGTCCCGAACTTGCCTTCTACAGGCAGCCTTGTTTCGGGAGAATCTGGCATGCAGATCATCATCCCTCTTTGGGACAATTGCGGCATGCTCGAATTCATAATAAGTCGTTAACAAAAAAGAAGGTTGAAGTGATTCACCTCAACCTGCCTTTTTATTGAATAATTTGAATTTTTACCAACGCATAAGGAAGATCTCAGAACCTTCTTTGATTAAGGCAATGACCAACCAAACAAGGAAAATCAAAGGCACGATGATCGAGTAAAACAAAGGTTTCACTTCATCACCAAGGTGCATGAATTCCATCATGATGTATTTAGCTTTCCAGATGGTAAGCGCGATGAATAGAAAATAGAGTATGATGCCACGGTCCATGGTGAAAGCCATGATAAATTCCACTACCGTGATTGCCAAAAGAATAGCAGCAGTTTTCCAGATCTTCTTGATCTTTTCTTCATTGCGGGCCTCAACTACCAGAGTTGATTTATTTTCTTGAATTTCCATATTTCGAAGATTTTAAATGCTTAGATCAGATAGAACAAGGTAAATACGAATACCCAAACCAAGTCTACAAAGTGCCAGTAAAGGCCGATTTTTTCAACCATTTCGTAATGTCCTCTTCTGTCGTAAACTCCAACAGCTGCTTGATAGAAGCAAAGGAAAAGAAGGAATACCCCGATGGTAACGTGGAATCCGTGGAATCCTGTGATGAAGAAAAAAAGCTGGGCAAAAGCAGCAGGTCCATATTCGTTGACAGAAAGATTCGCTCCAAATACAGTTTCTGTCACCAGATTGTTCAAGGAGTTTACATAGGTCAAGACAGTACCGTTTTCTGTTCCGTGGATGAAGTGATTCCACTCCCAAGCCTGGCAGCTAAGGAAAGTGATCCCTCCTACCAAAGTCCAAAGCATCCATTTCACTACGTCATTTCGGTCATTTCTGTGTCCTGCTTCTACTGCAAGTACCATGGTCACAGAACTGGCGATTAAGACAAAAGTCATAATACCCACGAAAATCAATGGAGCATGAACTCCATGCAGGAAAGGAAGAGCCTCAAAAACTAATTCCGGTACCGGCCAATATTCATTGGATCCTGCAAATGTCTCCGCAGAACCTGTATAAGCTGGATAACTTACCCGGATGGAAATGTAGGTGATCAGAAATGCAGCAAAAGTGAAGATGTCGGAGAGCAGGAAAAACCACATCATGAGTTTTCCATAACTGGCCTTCAGGGGTTCGTTTCCTCCACCCCAAACGCCTCTTTTCGAGCTTACTCCAATAGCAGTAGAATGCGCAGACATAATTTATTGATTTGTACCAGGTTTTATTTTAATGATTCAGAAGCAAAAACATAAACAGATATAACCACAAGCCCCCAAGAAAATGCCAGTAAGTGGTGGCCATTTCCATTGAAATTAGTGCTTGGGAATGAACCTTCAGTCTGAAGGTCGAAATTAATACAATAATCAGAAATATCACACCTGAGATCAGGTGAGCAGCATGCAGTCCAGTAAAAACATACAAGAAAGATCCAGACGGATTTCCTACGAAGAAAACCTCCCTGTCCACCATCGCCACCCAGCTGTACCATTGTCCGACCAGGAATGCAATTCCGAGCAAAACAGTAAGTACCATCCCGATTTTAAGATTTGCGAAGTTATCTTTTCGGGCAGAAAAATAAGCCCAATGAAGTGTAATGCTGCTGAGCACAGCAATTCCGGATGTATACCAGAAAATCTCCGGAAGTTCGTAATCCAGCCAATTTCCCTCGGATTGTCTCACAATGTAAGCACTTGTCAAACCGGCAAACACCATCACCACCGATACCATAAACAACCAAAGCGCAAATTTCTTTGGATGCATGGAGATGGGTTGCTCCACCAAATCAACGTATTTCAGTTCTTTTTCCATGGCTTAGGGCATTTTGTCGAGCAGATAAGCTATCTGCACAATAGGTAAGTATAGAAATGAACCAAACATGATCTTCAAGGCTGATTTTCTCGAGCAATCTCTCATCAGTGAGAAAGTCTGAGCAAGGAAGAGTACCCCGCACACAGTGGCTACAATTCCTGAATTCAATCCTGTAAGTCCAAAATAACTTGGCAACAAACCCAATGGAAGCAAAAACAGGGTATAAATCATGATCTGAATAGCTGTATTCAAATCCTGTCCGCCACCACTTGGAAGTAGTTTGAACCCGGCTCTTTTGTAGTCCTCATCACTTACCCAGGCAATCGCCCAGAAATGCGGGAATTGCCAGATAAACTGAATACCAAAAATGATAAGGGCTTCATAAGTTATCGCTCCCGTCGCCGCAGTCCAACCTAGCAAAGGAGGCATTGCTCCCGGAATGGCACCAACAAATACAGCAATAGGGCCTACTCTTTTTAACGGTGTGTACGCAAACACATACAATACCATACTGAGTATACCCAACCAGGTTGTCAATGGATTGGTGAAAATCCAAAGTAGAGCGATACCAAGAACGGCCACCAAAGAAGTGAACCAATATGCTTCCTGAAGGGAAATTATCTGTAAAGGAAGTGGGCGGTTTTGGGTACGCTTCATCAGCTTATCCAAGTCCCGCTCCATGATTTCATTAGCAGCACCGGAAGCGCCTGAAATCAGAAATCCACCCAAAGCCAAGCCCAAAAAGCCGGACCATCCAAAGCTCGAACCGGTATCTCCAAGGATATAACCGAATACAGCAGAGAAAGTAACCAAAGCTGAAAGCCTTAGCTTGATCAGATCTGAATAGGCTTTGATCCTTTCACGGATCAAAGCGGATATAGAATGGTCAGTTACGTCAACTGTCCTCATTATCAATTTGTATTTAACTTAAACTGGATATGGTCTTTCAACTGCAGGATCAGCATAAACTGAATTCCCAAAATCAAAGACCCAAGCAATAAGTGTATGGGTTGTAGGAATGCCGGAATACCGAAGTAAGCCATCCCAATCCCTGAAGCAATCTCCAACAACAAGACTACCATCAATACCTGCGACCAAAGATTAACTTTTGATCTTCGGACCGAATATCGGAATGCCCAAATAAAGTACAGAATGTGCACTCCAAGAAGGACAATTGAGAAGGAACGGTGGATTAGAAAATCAACCCCTAACCTATCGACCCACTCTTCTCTGAGCAAATCTCCAAGTGCAAAGGAAATCTGATCGATTTGTTCCCTAACCTGTGTTCCCAGGATTACCTGAATCAGCATTAAAACTGTTCCGATTACAAGCACCCACTGAATCTTTGAAGGAACATCTGCTCTTACTCCATGGCTGGGTTGAAGTCTTTCCGAACGGTGATTGATGTACAGCAACACACCTACCAAAGCCAAAGCAAGAAGCATGTGAAAGGTGATCATCCAAGCCAACAGATTGGTGGAAACCACAATCGATCCTATCCAACCTGTAAACAAAACCAATACTAGAGAAACCAAGGCATAGATCGGAATCCATTTGTCAACTTTCCAAAGCTTGAAAGACTTCCAAACTGTTAGAATGATGAGAAGTCCGATTACCACTCCCAAAAGCCGATTGATGTATTCAATCCAGGTTTTGGTGACATTAAATTCCTCCTCAATCAAAATTGATTTGTCATTGGCAATCTGATTGGCTTTTTCCTCAAAACCCAACTTTTCAAGTGTCGCTACAAACCGTTCGTTTTTAGCTAGTCTTTTTTGAAGATAAATCTCCTGGTAATTTTCCGGAAGCTGGTCCACATTAGTGGGTGGAATCACGCTTCCAAAGCATTTTGGCCAATCGGGACAACCCATTCCTGAGCCTGTGCTACGCACTATCCCACCGACCAAAATCAGAAAATAAACAGCTATCACCGTGAGTGTTGACACCCGGCGAAAGCTGTTTATCGAAGTATTAGTGGTGCTTTGATTCATTTCCTACCAAAACCTCGGCTTCTTCTTTCATGATTTCCATTTCAAGTTTCACCAGTTCCTGCTCATGCGGAAGGTTGGACTCAGGAGTTTCGGAAAGTGGAACAGTCTGAGGTATGAAATCTTCTGCAGCTCCAGGCTTAGAATAGTCATAAGGCCATCTGTAAACCGCAGGGATTTCTCCAGGCCAGTTACCATGACCCGGATGCAAAGGAGTAGTCCATTCCAAAGTGTTGGATCTCCATGGATTCAAGTTTGACTTTCTTCCTCTGTACATGCTGTAGAAGAAGTTGAACAAGAAGATAAACTGAGCTGCGAAGGTGATAATAGCAGCTGCAGACACAAACATGTTCAGGTCAGTATAAAGCTCAGTGAAGCTGAAGTTGGTCCAAGAATAATATCTTCTTGGGAAACCGGCAATACCGATATAGTGCATAGGGAAGAATACTAAATAAACTCCTGTGAAAGTCAACCAGAAGTGAATGTATCCCAGTTTGGCATCCATCATTCTTCCAAACATCTTAGGGAACCAGTGGTAAACACCAGCAACCATCCCAAAGAAGGAAGCAGAACCCATTACTAGGTGGAAGTGAGCGACGACGAAATATGTATCGTGCAACTGGATGTCAATGGCTGAGTTTCCAAGGAAAATACCTGTCAATCCTCCGGAAATAAAGAATGAAACCAGACCGATAGAGAATAGCATTCCAGGCGTAAAGATCAGGTTACCTCTCCAAAGGGTGGTCAGGTAGTTAAATACTTTTACCGCAGAAGGAACTGCAATGATCAAAGTCAGGAACATGAAGATCGATCCCAAGAATGGATTCATCCCTGACACAAACATGTGGTGAGCCCACACGATGAAGGAAAGGATGGTGATTCCAAGCATTGATATAATCATCGCCTTGTATCCGAAAATCGGCTTTCTGGAGTTTGTTGCAATCACTTCGGAAGTAATACCCAAAGCAGGCAACAATACGATATATACTTCAGGGTGACCGAGGAACCAGAACAAGTGCTGGAACAAAACCGGGCTTCCTCCGGTATTTGGAAGTGCCTCGCCCCCAACGTAGATATCAGAAAGGTAGAATGAAGTTCCAAAGCTTCTGTCAAATACCAACAACAAAGCTGCCGCGAACAAAACAGGGAAAGACAACAGACCAATAATTGCAGTCAGGAAGAAGGCCCAGATGGTCAAAGGAAGTCTTGAGAAAGACATCCCTTTAGTTCTCAAGTTGATGACTGTGGTGATGTAATTGATACCCCCCATCAAAGATGAAGCGATGAAGAACGTCATTGCAATCAACCACAAGGTCATACCCAAGCCTGAACCTGGAATTGCCTGCTCAAGTGCCGAAAGAGGTGGATAAACCACCCATCCACCACCGGCTGGACCTGTTTTGATAAACAGGGAAATAAACATGATCACACCGGAAATAAAGAATAACCAGTAAGAAAGCATGTTCATGAAACCGGAAGCCATATCACGGGCACCGATTTGAAGAGGAATCAGGAAGTTGGAGAATGTACCGCTCAAGCCTGCAGTCAATACAAAGAATACCATGATGGTACCGTGCATTGTCACCAAAGCCAGATAGAAAGTCGGATCCAGTTTTCCACTCTCATCAATCCAACCACCCAACAAAGGGCGAAGGAATTCAAGACTCATTTCAGGAAAACCAAGTTGCAATCTGAAAAGAACAGATAGAAAACCTCCGATTAGCGCCCAGAAAATACCCGTTACCAGATATTGTTTAGCGATCATCTTGTGATCCTGGGAGAAGATGTATTTTGTTATAAAATTATCATGATGCTCATGATCGTGATGATCGTGCGCGGTGTCATGATGTGCCGCAGATGCTGTCGCCATAACCTATAATTTTATTTTTTACTTTCGCTCAATTGAATTTCTGCCAGCTCCTTCTTGTCAGCACTTGGATTCTCTGCCAAAGCAGGATTTTGCTGAATGAAGGATTTCTGTTCCGTCAACCACTTTTGGTAGGCCGCAGGCTCTACCACTTCTATCACCTTCCTCATTGAGAAGTGTCCACGCCCACAGATTTCTGTACATGCGATTTCATATTCAAACTCAGGATCGTTCAGTTCCTCTCTCATTTCGGCAGTTGTCTTGGTAGGGACAAACCAGAAACGGGTTGGCATACCTGGAACAGCATCCATCTTCAATCTCATGTGCGGAGCAAAAACAGAGTGTAAAACGTCACGTGCTCTGATTTTGAAAAGCACCGGCTCTCCTTTAGGAATTACCACAACAGGAGAAGGAAAATCATCGATAGCATTCTTGTCAGTGAAGTCAACCCCGTGAGAGTTTGACGCAGTGATCAGTCTGTAATCGTAGTCTCCCAAAACGTTGTCTTTACCCGGGTATCTTACTTCCCAAGCAAACTGGTAACCCATGATTTCTACAACGTGAGCTTTCTCGGGTGCCGGAGCGGTAATATCTGACCAAGCCATCCAGCCCGAAATAACCAAACCTGCCAAAACCACACCTGGCACTGCTGTCCAAATGATTTCCAGTTTGTTGTTATCAGGATAGAATGATGCTTTTCTGTCTTCCTTGTACTGATACTTGTATGGGAAAATGAAAAGCAAAACGTGCGTAATCAGAAATACAATCCCGGTAACTGCCATGGTAATCCAAAACAATTGGTCAGTGATGACACCATGCTCAGATGCTACCGGCATTTGGTAATTGTCAAACTCCTTTATCGAATACCAAAACATCAAAATGGTGGTACCCACGAGAAACAGGACAAAAAGAATTGCATTGACCTTGTTACTGCCTGTTGCAATTTTCTTATCTGAACCCTTTACTACAGAAACCAAGGTTTGAATTCTGTAGACCATCCATATAATGGAAAGTAACAGAAGAACCCCTACTCCAATCAGAAATCCGTACATATCTTAGTTTTTTCGGATAAATAATTATATGTGATGATGATAGCTTTCTTCAAGCATTGGGTGATTTTTCGCAATCAGGTTTTTCTTCGCCAGACCTCCTAACACAACCAACGCCACCGCTGAACCATAGACCAGGAACATTCCAACTTCCATAAATCCAATCCCTCCATTGTGACCCAATGTACCTGGCTGAATCATCAGGAAGAAATCGATCCAGTGACCAACCAACAAGATACTGCAAACTACCTTAAGGAAAATCCCGTGTCTCTTCGCATCTCTTGTCATCAAAACTAGGAATGGAAGGAAGAAGTTTAAACCTAGGTTTACAAAAAGAAACGGTCCATACACGTCACTTGTCAACCTTTCCACGAAGTAAACTGTCTCTTCAGGTATGTTGGCATAATAGATCAACAAGAACTGGGAGAACCAGAGGTAAGTCCAGAAGATTGAGAAACCAAAAACAAATTTACCCATGTCATGGATATGGTTTTGATTGATCATTTCCAGATATCCTCTTCCTTTTAGGAAAATGGTCAATAGTGTAATAGCCGAAAGTCCGGAAACAAACCATGAGGCAAAAACATACCAGCCAAACAAGGTAGAGAACCAGTGCGTGTCAATTGACATCACCCAATCCCATGCAGAAATAGATGAAGAAACTGCAAAGAATACCAAGAAATAAGCTGACCAACTTCTCATTTTAAACCAGTGTGAGGTACCTCCCAATTGGTCTTCCTGAGCGGAAATTTGCTTGAACTTGTTAAAGAAGAAGATCCAAAATCCGAAGAAGATGATCATTCTTGCGATATAGAAAATAGGGAAAGTTCCCTTTTCCATCGGCCAGTAGAAGAAAGAACCTTTACCGTCAATGATGCTGTCATACTGGGGATCATTTTTATCAAACAGATAAGCGTGAGTCCAGTGGAAAAGATCATGATTTGCCAAGAAGAAAGTAGCAATCATTAAAACTCCTGCAATTGGCAGCCAATTACCGAATGAAAGCATAACTCTCAAAAGCGGAGTAGACCATCCAGCCTGAGCTGCAAACTGGATTGCGAAGAAGAATACACCTACGATCGCAATACCTGTGAAAAACACGTTATTGATCCAAAGGTTGGCATAAAGTCTCTCGTACCAGTGGAAGGCATGCCCTCCGGCTTCTCCAGCTTCCTCATGGTGACCTCCTCCTGTCATAGCCAGGACGATGCCGATACCCAAAAGGATTGCACCAATGACCAAAACGGTCATGATTGACTTTTTGGTAGCAGCCGTAAAATCAAATCGCTGCTCCAGATTATAGTGTTGTTCGCCGTGATGCGCCATGATTAGTTAGCTGGGGTTACTTGTGCTACCGCGGTAGAATCTGCAACTGGTGCCGGAGCAGCAGCTGTAGCCTGACCTTGAATAACTTGTTTAACATAGTGAACAATTTTCCATCTGCTTTCCTCAGGAATCTGAGAACCATGAGCTCCCATTCTGCCTTTTCCTTTAGTAATCACGTGGAAGATATGGCCTTCCGGAAGGTTGACATAAGCACCGCCTGTGAGGTTGGCTACACCACCGATCACTTCGCCTGCTTTTCCGTCGCCTTGTCCGGCTTTACCATGACAAGCATTACAATATTGAAGGTAAAGTACCTCTCCCTGCTTCAAAACCGCATCAGTGGATTCAACAGGATTTTTGGTCAAGGCTGCCTGCTCCAATTCGAAAGCCTTCAGTCTATAAGGTAGATATCCTTGTTTGTTACGTGGAACCGTATTGGCTACAGGCTCTCTCATGTTCATACCGTGTGGATTGAAAACGTTGGAGTTAAAAAACTCCCCTTTTCCATCTTCACGGTTAGAAAGCCAACTTCCCTGAGATTCGTCTTTAATCTGAGTCAAGGGCTCATACGCTACTGAATGATACATCTGAGGCGCATACTCCAGCCCTTGGTTTTCGCCACCGGCTTTACATCCGGCCAAAAAGGAAATGGCCAGTGCAGAACCTCCGAAAATTAATGCTTTTGCAATTTTCATATATCCGGATTTTCTATTCAAAACTTTTATTATTCACCTCAGTCGCACCGGAAGATCTCAGGATTTCTTTGATCCTTTCTACTTCCAAAGCACTGTTGTTCGCGATATCAATTGCCATGATGTGTTTATCATCAGTAGATCTCACATCGAAAATTCTAGGCTGAGCCCAAGGTTTCAGGTTTGAGCTGATCATGAAAACACCCACCATCCCGAATGCAGCCAAAAGAACTGTCAATTCGAATGATACCGGAATGAAATCAGGGAATGCTGCGTAGTCTTTACCACCGATAATCATCGGCCAGTCAAAGCGCATCATGTAAAACTGCATGGTCAAAGCAAGGGTGGTTCCAAGCATCCCAAATAGGAACGCTGCGATTGGAAGTCGGCTTCTTTTGTATCCCAATACATGCTCCAATCCGTGAACCGGATAAGGAGAATATACTTCGTGGATTTTCACACCGGTACCTCTTACTTCCTCTACTGCATGGAGCAATACGTCCTCATCGTCGTATACTCCCAGAATAAAATGTGTATCCTTTTCCATGATTATTTATGCACTTTTTCGGATGAAGACTTGAGTACAGCTTTCACTTCTGCCATGTTGATCACCGGGAAGAACTTCGCAAACAGGAAGAACAAAGTGAAGAACAATCCAAAGGTGAACATATAGACTCCCACATCAGCCCAAGTCGGGTAAAACATCGCCCAAGAAGACGGTAGGTAATCTCTGTGAAGGGAAGTCACGATGATTACGAATCGCTCAAACCACATCCCGATGTTTACTACAAGAGAAAGAATGAAAGTAGCTACGATTGAAGTTCTGATTTTCTTGAACCAGAAAAGCTGTGGGGAGATTACGTTACAGGTCATCATTGACCAGTAAGCCCACCAGTAAGGTCCTGTTGCACGGTTGATGAAAGCGTATTGTTCTGCTTCCACTCCGGAATACCAGGCAATGAAAAATTCTGTGATATAAGCGATACCTACGATCGATCCAGTGATGATGATTACGATGTTCATCAATTCAATGTGACCAATTGTGATATAATCTTCCAGTTTGTAAACTTTTCTGGTGATAATCATCAGCGTCAATACCATCGCAAAACCGGAGAAAATCGCACCGGCAACGAAGTATGGAGGGAAGATCGTGGTGTGCCATCCAGGAATAACTGAAGTAGCAAAGTCAAAGGATACGATCGTGTGTACAGAAAGTACAAGTGGAGTTGCCAAACCTGCAAGGATCAAAGAAACTGATTCATATCGCATCCAGGTTTTTGCAGCTCCGTCCCATCCGAATGAAAGTGCTCCATAAATGGTTTTTCTCAAACCTGTCGCTCTGTCACGGATTGTGGCAAAATCAGGGATCAAACCTATGTACCAGAATACCAATGAAACTGAGAAATAGGTCGAGATCGCAAACACGTCCCAAAGAAGCGGGGAGTTAAAGTTTACCCAAAGCGAACCAAAGGTGTTTGGAAGTGGAAGTGCCCAATATGCACCGAGCCAAGGACGGCCCATGTGAATTACCGGGAACATCGCGGCACAGATTACTGCGAAAATGGTCATCGCTTCTGCTGCCCGGTTGATTGATGTTCTCCATTTCTGTCTGAAAAGCAACAATACTGCTGAAATCAGTGTACCGGCGTGACCGATACCCACCCACCACACGAAGTTGGTGATATCCCAAGCCCAACCTACTGTCTTGTTGAGACCCCACATACCGATCCCTTCCCAGAGAGTCGCCAGTAGAGCGATAGATCCTAATGCCAATACCCCGGCTGCGGTTAGGAAAGCAAGATACCAAGCCATGGACGGTTTCCCTTCCACCTGACGGGACACATCGTGTGTCACATCATGGTAGGTTTTACCTCCGGTAACTAACGGCTGGCGTACGGATGAAGTAACCTGCATAGTTTATAAAATTATGATTACGCTTCGTTTTTCTCTTTATTTCTGATCTTGGTAAAGTACCAAACGTTAGGACTAACGTTGATCTCTTCCAACACGTGGTATGCACGCTCTTCTCCTACTTCCTTCAAGGCTGAAGTATTCTCTTCAATCTTCAAAAGTTTGGAAACCTTGCTGCCTGGATCATTCATATCTCCGAATACCAATGCATCTGTAGGACATGCCACTGCACAAGCTACATTGATTTCTCCATCCTGGATTTTTCGCTTTTCACGCTTAGCTGTCAGTTTACCAGCCTGAATTCGCTGAACGCACATGGAGCATTTTTCCATCACCCCACGGACACGTACAGTTACATCAGGGTTCAACACCATTTTACCCAAGTCATCGTTCTGAGCAATGTTCACTCCGGCGAAGTCCTTGTTGTCATGATATTTAAACCAGTTGAATCGACGTACTTTATATGGACAGTTGTTGGCACAATATCTCGTACCGATACATCTGTTGTAAGTCATTTGATTGAGACCCTCAGAAGAGTGGGTAGTAGCAGCAACAGGGCAAACCGTCTCGCAAGGAGCGTTGTTACACTGCTGACACATCATCGGCTGGAAAGTCACTTCAGGGTTTTCAGCCGCTACTTCCATTCCTGAAAGATCATCAGCAGGAGCATCAGAAGAATAGTAGCGATCGATTCGGATCCAAGCCATTTCTCTTCTGTTGAGAACTTCCTGCTTACCGACTACGGCTACGTTGTTTTCTACCTGACAGGCAACTGTACATGCGCCGCAACCGATACAAGAGTTCATATCGATAGCAAGACCCCAGTGGTGTTGGCTGTATTTGTGACCGCTCCACAAAGAAATCTTAGATGGCTTTACAAATTCACCGTCTTTGTAGATTTCCGGTTTGTATCGACCAGCCGAAGCGTCAGTTTTATATTCTGCCAAAGTAGCTTCCTGGATTACGTTTTCACGTCCCATGAAAGTCTGGTGAGTCTGCGTACGTGCAATCTTATAAGAATCACCTGTGACAGCCACTTCTACTCCAGCGGTAACATCAAAATTCACAAAGCCTTTGGTTGCATCCAGCAAATCGTAGGCATTAACCCCTACTCCATTTGCCACACGACCGGCTTTGGTTCTTCCATATCCCAAGGCCAGACCGAAAGTACCGTTGGCTTGACCTGGCTGAACCAAAATCGGAACGACCAGAGTTTTACCGTTTACGGTGATGGAGGCTTTCTTGGTATTTTCTTCTACCATGGATACTCCATTTTCGGTAGCCCATTTCTGAGATACTGTCAGGTAGTTGTCCCAAGTAGCTTTGGTGATAGGATCAGCCATCTCCTGAAGCCAAGGGTTGTTTGCAAATGCACCGCTTCCGATACCTACTTTGGTGTAGACGATCAGTTCAGCTCCGGCATTGTCAGCTTTGTAAGCTTGCGCAACTCCGGCAGCCGCAGCAGCAACATCTCCAACTGGCGCAACAGCAGCATTAGCTTTTACTAGGCTTACTACACCATTGTAAAGTGACTTATCCCAGAATTCAAGGAAAGTTCCACCTGCTTCCACCTGGGTGAAAAGAGAGGATTCCCAGCTTTGCTGAAGGAAGTCATAATAAGGAGTAGCAGAACCTGCCCAGGTCAAGAAGGAATCCTGAGCCTGACGGGTATTGAAAAGTGGTGAAATGGTAGGCTGAGAAAGTGAGAATTGGCCCAATTTCGGTTCGAAGTCATTCCAGGACTCCAGGAAGTGGTGATCAGGTGCCACGATCTGAACAAGAGATGAAGTCTCATCCAGAGTTCCGTTGGTAGCGACACTTACTTTTGCCTTGGCAATACCTTCGGCGATTTCAGCACCTCGTGGGTGATCATACACTGGGTTACAGTTGTAGAAAATCACTCCACCAACTTGTCCGCCTTTCAGTTCAGTTACAAACTGATTCATGCGGGCATCGTTACCTTTTCTGAAGTTAACCGGAGCAGTGAAATCAACGGTAGTTCCGTTGCTACCCAAGAGTTCGTTGATCGCGTGAACTACGATTTGAACATTTGGATCATTGGATCCAGACACCACCAAGGCAGCGCCTTTTGCAGCCCAAAGGTCATTTGCAGCTTTATCCAAGTTTGCGATTTCCACTTTAGGAGCAGAAACAGCAGCAGCTCCAGCTTTGCCTGCAATTGCATTGTAAAGTGCAAGGACAGCAAGTCCGCTTTGAGAAGCTTTGATTGGAGTTCTGTAATCAGCATTTGCACCGGTCAGAGACAGGTTGGACTCAAACTGATAATGCCTAGACATCTCAGCTTTTTCCTTACTGATTTTTCTTGTTTTTGCGTAAGCAGCAGCAAATTCAATCGGAGAAATCCAAGTGCCTAAAAAGTCAGCCCCGAAGGATACGATTGTTTTTGCTTTGTCAAAATGATAAGAAGGAATGACAGCTTGACCGTAATAGGTTTCAGATGCCTTTGAGATTCCGTAATTGGAAATCGGATCGTACATTATCACTTCTGCGCCACCGAAAGCAGCAGAGAACTGATTTAATGCTTCAATAGTAGATGGAGAAAGAATGGTATTTGCCACTACTTTCACAGCACCGGCAGAAGCAAGTTTTGCTTTCACCTGCTCATCGACTGCTTTCCACTCAGCTGCAGCGCCGCCGATCATTGGTCCGGCAAGTCTTTGCTTATCGTAAAGAGAAAGCACAGAGGCCTCCACGATTGCGTTGACTTTTCCTTTATTAATAGGAGAAAGCTCGTTTCCGTCGATTTTGATCGGACGGCCTTCCCGGGTCTTTACCACTACAGCAGCGTAATCACCACCGGAAGTAAAGGTAGAAGCGTAATAGTTTGGAATGGAGGGGTTGATGTCAACCGGCTTATTCACATAAGGAATAGCTTTTCTTATCGGTGCCTCGCAAGCAGCCAAAGTAGCTGCAGCCAAGCTGAAACCCATCACTTTGAGAAAATCTCTTCGGGATGCACTGCCATCTTCGTTAAGCGTGGTCGGAAGTTCTGCAAACTCCCTGTCGGCATGCTTTACAAACTCCGGATCGTTGCTGAGTTGCTCGAGCCCTTTCCAGTAGGTTTTTTTATTTTCCTTCATTTTTATTTCTAGGAATGAATTAGCAAAAAGGATAAGGAATTAATAGTGGCACTTCGCACACTCCAAGCCACCGATGTCTTTCACTTTAAGAGCATCTTTGGAATCGGAGTGAAGTTGAACCAACTTATCGTAGTAAGCATTGCCTTCTGTAGCAATTTCAGTCTGTCTGTGACAATCAATACACCAGCCCATGGTCAGAGAACTGTGCTGCCCAACCACTTCCATTTCCTGGATCGGTCCGTGACAGGTCTGACATTCAATACCTCCAACAGCGACGTGCTGGGAGTGGTTGAAGTAAGCCAAATCGGGAAGGTTGTGAACTCTCACCCATTCGATCGGCTGATTGTTGTCAACGGCTGCGTAGATTTTGGCGATTTCGGGAGAGATGCCTTCTTTGCCACCTACATTTTGAATGTGCGTATGGCAATTCATACAAATGTTGGCTGAAGGGATGTTTGCGGATTTACCGATTTCAACACCGGTATGGCAATACTGGCAGGCGATTTCATATTGACCTGCGTGAAGAGCGTGCGAGAATGCAATTGGCTGGGCAGGAGCGTATCCTTGCTGGACACCTACGGAATAAATCCCGTCAATTGCAGTTTTGGCGACTAGAGCAATAACCAAGGCCGTTACTACTATAATAAAGGCGTCGCTTTTAAAAATTTTAGCAATATCGGTTTTTTGAGAAACGAATTCTTTGTCGTCTTCAGGAAGATCCTGCTTGTTAATATACTTGGTCAATACCGAGATAATCAGACCCAAGACAACCAAAATCAACAACAATACGAGTACCAATACTCCCAAAATTATGGACAGGTATTCGCTTGGAATCCCTCCTCCTGCTGCTGCTCCGGCCTCTCCGCCTGCAGCAACTGCGGCTGCTGCGGGATCTACTTTGTCACCATGCTCAATGTAAGAAAGGAGATTGTTTAGGTCATCATCAGACAAAAATTCGTGGGAGATCATAACAGTGTTGTTATACTCCTTGTACAAATTATTGTAATATGGTTCTCCTGACGCGATTACAGCCTGAGAATTCTTGATGAAGCTCTTTACAAGATCTACAGTTTGCCGATCTGTTGCCCCTCTCAAGGCTGGGCCAATCATTTTTTGATCGAGTTTGTGGCATGTTTTACAATTTGCATTGAAAACAGTTTTACCTGCTGCAATCGCTTCTTCACTGCTTGCCACTGCCGGATCTGCAGCGTAAGCCGAAACCCCAATCAGCATGAAAAGCAGCACTGCCAGCGTCTGGAAACTCAATCGAATCCCTACTAACGAGCGTTTGGATAACATATTTTAGCTAATTAAATAGTTTAAGGTTCTCTTTAACCCCTGCAAAGGTACTACCCGACGTTAATTTTTCAAACATGAATTAGGTATGCCAAATATGGCCCAAATGTCAAAAAATGAAGCCTTATTTAACTGATTTTCAATTCCTTGTCTCATTTTTTTTAATCTCAATTTTATTTAGAATCTTTATAAATAATAGAATTCTTGAACTGAAATCGTACACCCCTGATTATCAGCATTTCCATCTCAAAAATTCTATCAAATTCATTTATTTTGGTAAAATCTGAAGTCTGGATGAACATTTTTTTAAGTTTTCACTGTTTGATCAAGTAAAGAATAATCTTACATTTGCATTCCGAAAACCGATGGTCGAGTGGCCGAGTGGCTAGGCAGAGGTCTGCAAAACCTTGTACAGCGGTTCGAATCCGCTCTCGACCTCAATTTTAAAAGCACCCGCCTAGGCGGGTGCTTTTTCATTTCAACCCTTCACCTTTTACACCGTGACTTTCTTGATCGTTATAGGATGATTCTTGATTCTTATATCTTGCTTCTTGCGTCTTGATACTTTTCTAATTGGATTTCCGGCGGACATTCCCTAGTTTGATTTTCAAACCCTTGAATGTCATGTCCCAAGATATTACCCTGCACGTAAATGGTGATTCATGTACTTTTTCTGCCGACCCCGAAGAGCCGCTACTCTATATCTTAAGGGAAGAATTTGCTTTAAACGGAGCAAAGTATGGCTGTGGCCTGCATCAGTGCGGTGCCTGTATGGTACTCGCAGACTCCAAAGCCGAACCCACCTGCCTGCGTCCCTGCTCAAGTTTTGAAGGAACAGAGATCACCACCTTGGAAGGTTTGTCAAAGAAAGGAGACTTACATCCAATTCAGCAGGCATTTATTGATACCCAGGCAGCACAGTGCGGTTATTGCCTGAATGGCATGATCATCTCTTCTGTTGCTCTTTTGAAAACCACTCCCCGTCCGACGGAAGCTGAAATTCGGGAAGCACTCAACCCGGTCATCTGTCGCTGTGGAACTCATTCGAGGTTTATTCAAGCTGTGAAACTGGCCTCCGAGAAGTTAAATTCCTAATCATGAAAGATCAGCAACTCTCCCAACCCAGTCGTCGGTCTTTTCTGAAAACTACCGGTCATTTGATGATTGGGTTTAGCGTACTTCCGCTAGCCTATTGCCAAACTAAAGGAGCAACAAATGAAATTCCTCCTTACTTGGGCACTCCGCTTCGTCCGCATATCGACAACAAACTGATCGATTCCTGGATCAGGCTGGATGCCGAAGGATACCTCACGGTACTTTCCGGTAAACAGGAATTAGGTCAGGGGATAAAAATCGCACTCATTCAGATCGCAGCCGAGGAACTGGACATATCACCGGAACGATGTCGCATTATCAACTCTGACACAGGACAAACAGCCAATGAAGGATTCACCGCCGGCAGCAACTCTGTGGAAGGAAGCGGAAAAGCAATCAGAAATGCAGCTGCAGAAGCCAGACTTTATTTATTGAAGCTTGCTGCGCAAAAATGGAATAGCAATCCGGCCTCTCTTTCCGTAGAAAACGGGATCATAAAATCTCCAAGCGGAGATCAAATCAGCTATTGGAAACTTTTGGAGGGGAAATATATCGAAGGAACAGTCACCGGAGAAGCTGTCCCAAAAGATCCGAAAAACTACAAGTACGTCGGACAATCCCTGAAACGGGATGACATCCGAAAAATGGTAAACGGAGAATCCCATTTCATCCATGATATACGAATGCCCGGAATGCTTCATGCTCGAGTGATTCACCCGCCGTCCTATCAGGATAGATTGGCATCCGCTGATTTTACAGAATTGAAGGCTTTGCCTGGGGTAGTTAAAGTGATCCGGAACGGAAGCTTTCTGGCAGTTGTCGCGGAGCGGGAATATCAGGCTATACAGTCTTGGGCAAAATTAAAGTCACTTGCAGTTTGGGAAAAATCTCCGATTGAAATCCTTCCTG
>DATIAI010000265.1:0-3655 GCA_035458065.1 Algoriphagus sp.
ATTCAGCATGTTCCTTTTTTTGCGAAGCAAATCATCAAAAACACACACGGAAAGCCCTTTTGATCAAAATCCGAAGACCTGCAGGATCTGCGTGTTTTCCAGAAAATAGTATACAAAGAATGCATTCAGAACCAAGGCTGATATGCTGTTCATACCCATAGCCCAGGAATAGGCGGCATATTTTTCCGGATTGGAATTCACAAAACCGAACCAGATCAGAAAGAAAAGTATGATCGGAGCCATGGCTCCCAGGTAAATCCAAATCATCTCCTCCTGATTTCGATCCAAAAAATACCAGACAAAGGCAGCGCCGGTAAGTGCGAAAAAGAGAGCCGAAAACACAAATGTTCCTCTGATTCCCAACTTAATACTGAGGGTAAGGTCGCCCCGTCTGGAATCTTCTCCATGCTGGTAGACTTGAGTCAATGGGTAATTTCCCCAAAGCATTAAGCTGGTCAAAAGTCCGGGGATGACCACATGAGGTCGTAAAACCACATCCCAACCCAAGTCACTCAACCCTGCATAGGTCATTGCAAAGGTGAAATATCCCTGAAAGAACCCGGCAATAAACCAGCTTGCCCAAGGATATTTTTTGATCCGGATCGAAGGGTGGGAATAAGCCATGCTCACCAAAGCATAGACGAGTAACATACTTGCAAAACTCCAGCTGATCATTGCTCCCAAAACCAAGGCAATCAAGAGGAACCCTTGGGAAAGCCAATACAAATCTTGGGTAACTTTCGGCGGGTGTTTCAGACCACCGATGCTTTCCTCGTCTTTGTCAAAAAAGCTGTTGTAACCATTGCTGCTGGGATAGAGGAAGAGGTGAAGTGCCAAAAACACCAGTAGGAGTCGTCCTCCATTATGGTTTGGCGTAAGAGCAAGCGCAAAAAGGAATACCGGCATCAGGAAAAGCGAGAAAGGGATGCGCAGATGTTTTAGACTTGAGCTCGTGATCATGGTTATTTTTTCTAGACAACTTAACCTTATCAGGCTGGGATGGTTATGTAGATAGCCATCCAATTTAGAAATTATACGTTAACTTGAAATAATGAATTCCAGCATAGTCAGCATCGGCCTTTCCAATCCTGGAGCCCCGATTCCACAGTCCGAGATTGCCCGATTTATGCAGTTAGCCCATCAGTTGGATGAAACTGAAGGAAGAAGGCTTGGATTTCTTTACCGCAAGACCGGGATCGACAGCCGGCACAGTGTATTGGAGGATTTTGACAAGTTGAGTGTCGAGGATTTTACTTTTTTTCCTAAAAATCAAACCCTCTGCCCATTTCCCGGGACCAAAGCCCGAATGGATGTTTTCCAAAAAACGGCTCCCAATCTGGCGTATCAAGCCGCTATTTCCTGTTTGGATCAAGCTGGAGAAAAAACTTCTTCCATGACTCATCTGATTCTCGTTTCCTGTACCGGAATGGTCGCTCCGGGTGTAGAACTTCAGCTTATGGAAAAGCTGGGACTTGATGACTCAGTGGAGCGGTATTGTGTGCATTTTATGGGTTGCTATGCAGCTTTCACTGGTCTGAAGCTAGCTGACAAAATCCTTCGTTCCGAACCAGAAGCCAAGGTTTTGTTGGTTTCGGTGGAGTTGTGCACTCTCCATTTTCAAAAAGAATATTCTGAAGACAACCTTCTCGCCAATTCCATTTTTGGAGATGGGGCGGCGGCAGCTTTGGTCATGAATTCTGAAAAAGGGCTGAAAATCAATTCTTACCTCAGTCAGGTGCTTCGGGAAGGTGAGCTGGATATGGCTTGGGGGATTGGTGATTTTGGTTTTGAAATGAAGCTGAGCAAATTCATTCCCACGCTTCTGGATCAGGGAATCCGGCAACTGAAAGAAGCCTTTGAAAAGAAATTCAAACTAAGTCAGATTAAAAATTTTGCGATCCATCCCGGAGGAAAGCAGATTCTGCAAAAAGTTCAAGAAGCATTTGAGCTTGGTCCGGAGGTAAATTTTCATGCTATGGAAGTATTGAGACAATTTGGCAATATGTCTTCTGCGACGATTCTTTTTGTATTGGAGAGGATGATGAAAGACCCGGATGTCCGGGGAGAAATTCTCTCAATGGGCTTTGGGCCTGGATTGACATTGGAAACTTTGCACCTGGTTAAGCAATGAGCAAGTTTGCCCAGCGGAGTGAAGAAAAGGAGCTCATGGATGATCTAGAATGCTCCGGAGAAGTATTGGAGCAAACACTTCGTGAGCTCAAAACCATCAATCGCTGGTTAGGTGGAAATAATGTGACTACCGAAGGTTTGGCTAAAATCATGAAACGCCATCCAAAGGATTCCTATCAAATAGCGGACATTGGATGTGGTGGAGGTGATATGATCCGGGTCATGGATCATTGGGCCAAATCCAAGAAATTAAAGGTGGATTTCTCTGGAATTGATGCTAACCCAAACATAATCGAGCTCGCCAAGTTAAGACTTTATGATCTGCCCAATGTCCGTTGGCAGGTGCAGAATGTGTTTGCGAGGGAATTTTTGCATGAAAAAGTTGACATCATCACCTGTACGCTCTTTACTCATCATTTTACAGACCAGGAGTTAAAAAATTTGATGGAGGCCTTTCGCAGCAAAGCTTCCCTCGGAATTGTCATCAATGATCTCCATCGCCATTGGTTTGCTTTTCACAGCATCCGGATTTTGACCAAGCTTTTCAGCAAATCACCGATGGTGAGGAATGATGCTTCTCTATCGGTTTTGAGAAGTTTCAGAAAGGCGGACTTAGAGCGGATTTTGCGGGATGCGGGAATTAATTCTTTTGAAATCCGTTGGTTTTGGGCTTTTAGATGGCAAGTTTTGATCTTGTTTTAAATTTGAAATCAAAAAACTTTACTTATGGAATTGTCTCCGGAAACCGTTAAAACACTATTGGAGCAAGGTATTGCACTGGCTTACAGAATCATCCCATCACTCCTTTATGCCCTGTTTTTTTATCTTATCGGGCGATTTATTGTCAATAAACTAGTCAGTGGATTCAGTAAGGTTCTGAACAGAAGAGAGGCCAATCCATCCCTGAATACATTTTTAGTCGGACTGGTAAAAGCACTGCTTTACGTTTCTCTATTCATTGGGATTGCCACAATATTGGGGGTACCGATGTCCTCCTTCCTGGCGATTTTGGGTGCTGCCGGTTTAGCAATCGGTCTTGCACTACAGGGCTCTCTTTCAAATTTTGCAGGTGGGGTTTTGATCTTGTTGTTTAAGCCTTTCAAAGTCGGAGATGTCATCGAAGGTCAGGGTCAAACCGGAACAGTCACCAAAATTGACATCCTTTATACCCACCTTAACACCTTTGACAACAAAGAAGTCGTCATTCCGAACGGTAACCTCGCAAACTCCGAAGTGGTCAATTTCACATCTCAACCTACCCGAAGGGTGGATATAAAAGTAGGCGTTGCTTATCATACCGATCTCAAAAAGGCAAGAGAGGTCATTTTGGATATTTTGAAAAAAGACAGCCGAGTGCTTGCCGAGCCTGAGCCTGTGGTGTTCCTCAATAATTTTGGAGACAGTTCTTTGGATTTGGTAGTCAGAGCCTGGGTAAACACCGGAGACCAATGGCCGGTATACTTTGATTCCATGGAGAAAATCAAATCCTCATTTGACAGTCACGATATTGAAATACCATTTCCCC
>DATIAI010000266.1:0-6460 GCA_035458065.1 Algoriphagus sp.
TCATTCCCCATAGACTATCGTCTATAAACTATTGACTCAAGAAATAATGGACATACAAGGCAGAAAACTTATAAAAATCGCTACAGCAGGTTCCGTCGATGACGGTAAAAGTACCCTGATCGGCCGATTGCTTTACGATACCAATTCCCTCACAACTGACAAGATTGAGGCTATCGAACGCAGCTCCAAGCAGCGGGGATACGATTATCTGGACTTTTCATTGGCCACTGACGGCTTGGTTGCGGAGCGCGAGCAGGGCATTACGATCGACGTGGCGCATATTTATTTCAACACCGATAAGACCAACTTCATCGTAGCGGATACTCCCGGACACGTGGAATATACACGTAACATGGTGACCGGAGCTTCCACTTCCAATGTGGCGATCATTCTGATCGATGCCCGCAAAGGTGTGATCGAGCAGACTTACCGCCACTTTTTCATCAGCAATTTGCTCCGTATTTCTCATGTGGTAGTTGCGATCAACAAGATGGATTTGGTTGGATACAGTGAGGATGTTTACTTAAAAATCAAACATGATTTCGATGCTTTGGTTGCCAAAAGCAACTTCAAAGAAGAGCAAATCACATTCATCCCGGTTTCTGCATTGAAAGGGGAAAATGTCACCAGAAAATCTGAGCACATGCCTTGGTATGTAGGAAATACGCTTTTGGATCATCTCGAAGTACTCGAACCTTCCGATTTGCTCGAAAGTGCAGTTCCTAGATTCCCTGTCCAATACGTCATCCGCCCCAAAACTGAGGCTTATCACGATTTCCGCGGATTTTCAGGTATGCTCTACGGAGGCAATCTGAAAGTCGGAGATGCGGTGACAGTTTTGCCATCCGGCAATGAATCCACCATAAAAAGCATCCATTTCTTTGATCAAGAACTGGAAGAAGCAGCTCCTGAATCGTCCATTGTCATCACGCTTGCCACTGAAGTGGATTGCAGCCGTGGAGATATGATTGTGAAAAGCGATCAGCTACCCAAAAGTGAAAAAAGCATTTCGGCGACTATATGCCAAGTGAACAATAAAGCCCTGAAAGTGGGTGGAAAATATATCCTGCAGCACGGAATCAACCGGGTTTTGGCAAAGGTCGATCAGATTGAATCCAGAATTCATACCGATTTCACCGGAACCGAAGAGGCTGATCAGCTGAGGCTCAACGATATCGGTCGGGTTCATTTCCGCCTCAGCAAACCGATCCATTTTGACTCTTATCATACCAGCAAGTCCAACGGGGCTTTTATCCTGATCGATGAGGGGAGTTACGATACAGTGAGTGTTGGTTTCATCGAATAGCATTCGGTATTCGACGTTCGTCATTTCCTGAATAATGAATGTTGAACACCGAATACCCAAAATCGAAGTAAATCAACATCTCACCACACAACATTAAACCTACCAAAGCCATGCAAAGCTTTCGAACTGAATTAGAAAATCCGATTGTAGAGAGAGATATTATTGAACTGGAGCGGAAAATTGCCCTTTTCCGAGACGGAAAAATCGATGAGGAAAAATTCCGCAGCCTTCGTCTTGCCCGTGGAGTCTATGGACAGCGGCAGCCTGGAGTACAGATGATCCGCATCAAATTGCCCTATGGCCGAGTAACTTCTGCTCAATTGCGCAGGATTTGCAAGGTTTCGGAGGAATATTCCACCGGACGCCTGCACATCACCACCCGACAGGACATTCAGATTCACTATGTGAGTTTAGATCGGACACCTGAGCTTTGGGCCGAACTGGAGCGTGATGATGTTACGCTTCGCGAGGCTTGCGGCAATACCGTCCGAAATGTCACTGCATCGGAATTGGCAGGAATTGATCCCAAGGAACCATTCGACGTGACTCCTTATGCGGATGCTACTTTCCGTTACTTTTTGAGAAATCCAGTTTGTCAGGAAATGGGCCGAAAGTTCAAAATGTCATTTTCATCTTCAGATGAGGACATTGCGCTGAGCTATTTGCATGATTTGGGCTTTATCCCAAAAGTTAAAACCGTGGACGGAAAAGAAGTTCGTGGCTTCAAAGTATTGCTTGGCGGAGGTCTGGGTTCTCAGCCACGCCATGCAGATGTAATCTCGGATTTTGTGGAGACGGATCAAATCATTCCTTTTACAGAGGCTGTTCTTCGGATCTTTGACAGACATGGTGAAAGAGCCAGACGGAACAAGGCCAGAATGAAGTTTTTGGTCAAGGATCTTGGTGTCGAGGCGTTTTTGGATTTGGTAGAAAAGGAGAAAAAAGCGCTGCCATTTTCAAGTTTCCCTCTCAATTTCGAGGATTACGAAGCAGGAAAAACTCTTCCAAATCCTGAAAGTCCCAAACTTGATGGTCAACCTGGTTTGGATTTTGAACTTTGGAAACTGACTAACGTCCTCCCTCAAAAACAGCAAGGTTATGTGTCTATCGGGGTTAAAGTTACTTTGGGTGACTTTTACATTGATCAGGCCAGAGCTTTGGCTGATTTGGTGGAAAAATATGCGAACAATGAAGTTCGGTTTACCCTCCGACAAAACTTCTTGATTCGGGATGTTCGTGAGGATTTGGTTCCGTTCTTCTATCAGGAACTTCAAAAAATCGGATTGGGTCAAAGAGGCTACAATACCCTTGGCGACATTACCGCTTGTCCCGGTACTGATACCTGTAATTTGGGTATCGCAAGTTCTACCGGTATTGCTGCCGAACTTGAAAAAGTCATTCTCGAAGAATATCCGCAATACCTTCAAAACCGCGATTTGGTAATCAAAATCTCCGGTTGTATGAATGCTTGTGGTCAGCACAATATGGCTCATATTGGATTTCAGGGCATGTCCATGAAAGCAGGCAAAATGGTTATTCCAGCTCTGCAGGTCCTTTTAGGCGGGGGAAATTTGGGTGATGGCAATGGAAGATTTGCCGACAAGGTGACCAAAGTCCCCAGCCGACGAGGTCCGCAGGCATTGCGTGTGTTGTTGGATGATTTTGAGAAAAATGCAGGTGGAAAAGACTTTCTTGGATACTACGATCAGAAAGGTCAGATGTATTTCTATGAATTGCTGAAGGAGCTGAGTGATGCCTCTACGGTGACTGAATCCGACTCGGTGGATTGGGGTCACAATGAATCCTATGAAGTAGCAGTTGGCGTGGGTGAATGTGCCGGAGTAGTTTTAGACTTGGTAGCTACTTTGCTTTTGGAAGCTTTGGAAAAATTGGAGCTTGGAAAAGAAGCCTTGGAACAGGGCCGCTGGTCAGACAGCATTTATCATCATTACGCAGGCTTGATCAACGCAGCAAAAGCACTTTTGCTCAGCGAAGATACCAGCACCAATAGCTACGCAAATATCATTTCTCTATT
Organism: Algoriphagus sp.; assembly: GCA_035458065.1. Taxonomy (GTDB): domain Bacteria; phylum Bacteroidota; class Bacteroidia; order Cytophagales; family Cyclobacteriaceae; genus Algoriphagus. Next base: position 3,342 of record DATIAI010000266.1, read on the forward strand.
CGACGAGAAATTTGTTGAAAGTGGGAAAATCAATCTGGATGGGACTTTTGCTGAAAAAGTCTACCAGATCAATCAACATGAACCGACCGAAGAGTTTGCTCATGCTTATGCCAAGCAGGCGATGGAAGTTTATAGCCTTTTGAAAACCTACCGCGAGGAGGAAGTTGAAGCATGAAAGTGACTGTCCATCCAAAAGTAACGCTTGTAGGTGCAGGACCGGGAGACCCGGAACTGATCACTTTGAAAGCTGTTTTGGCTTTGAATACCGCGGACGTAGTGTTGTATGACGCATTAATAGACCCTGTTTTATTGAATCACGCGCCATCAACGGCGCTTAAGATATTTGTCGGAAAGCGCGTTGGAAAGCACAGTACCGCCCAGGAAGACACAAATCAGCTTTGTGTCAGTCTGGCAAAAAAACATGGGCATGTGGTGAGACTGAAGGGCGGAGATCCATTTGTCTTCGGTCGCGGAGCGGAGGAAATCGAATACATAGAGGCCTTTGGGATTCAAACAGCTTTGGTTCCTGGGATTACTTCAGCTATTGCTGTTCCGGCTTCGGCTGGTATTCCGGTGACCAAAAGAGGCGTTTCGGAGAGTTTTTGGGTTGTTACAGGGACAACGTCAACAGGTGAACTTTCCCGTGATTTGGCTCTGGCGGCTCAATCTACAGCCACTGTCGTGGTCTTGATGGGAACCAGAAAGTTGGGCGAAATTGTCTCCATTTATAAGCAATTTGAAAAATCCGATATGCCGATAGCAATCATACAAAGTGGTACAACCAGTGAAGAAAAGATTGTGGCAGGTTATATCTCTGATATCGAACAGAGAGTAAAAGAAGCCAAAGCGGAAGCCCCTGCGATAATAATTTTGGGAGAAGTGGTGAAGGAAAGCGTGAAATTGGCGGAGGTGTATCGGGAGGTAGTAGGGATAAGTAAATAGTGATTAGTTCGCAGTCACAATGGTCAGTGAGCAGTTTGACCCATGTATATTGTTTGATCCCGAATTGTGAATAATCAATATGCCACTTTCTAACTTTACAAAATTCAGCAGATTGTCTTTTATCTTGATTCTAGCATCTAACCTCTTGCCTCTAAAAGAATGAACCATCTCTATCCCATTTTCCTCAAAGTACATGAACTCAACGTATTGTTGGTTGGTGGAGGTTTTGTGGCTACGGAGAAGCTGGAATTTCTACTCAAATCCAGTCCTGAAGCTCAAGTAACTGTGGTTTCGAGAGAATTCAGACCTGAGTTTTTGGAAATTGCAGAGAAAGCTGAAACAGTCACCTTGATCGAAGATTTGTACCACGAGAAGTATCTCGGAGGGAAGCATCTGGTTATCGGAGCGACGGACAATAAAGAAGTCAATCGACAAATCCGGGATGAAGCCAAAGAGCGATTTCTATTGGTCAATATCGCTGATACGCCGGAACTGTGTGATTTTTACCTTGGAGGAATCGTGACCAAAGGGAATCTGAAAATTGCAATCAGCACCAACGGGAAATCCCCAACCACTGCAAAGCGTCTTCGACAACTGTTGGAAGAAGTACTTCCAGAAGAAATCGATGATCTTTTACTTAATCTTAATGCTTATCGCGAGACTTTAAAAGGTGACTTTGAGTTCAAAGTGAAAGCCATGAATGAGATTACGGAGGGCTTGGTGAAATCCAGGTCGGAGAAGTAAATATGCCTTTATTGCCTCCTTTGATTTGAGTTTGGCAATCCTAAATCACCTCATTAGTTCCAGTTTGTGATTTTTGGTAATTCTAAAAACAATCGAAACTTAGAGTCATTCATCGTATATCAGCCTTTCCTCTTTAATTTTTTATTTCCCTTAGTTACTGTAATTTTGGGCTTTCTTGAAAAACGCATCAATTATCTAGATTTATGGCATATTTATTTACCTCAGAGTCAGTGTCTGAGGGTCATCCTGACAAAATCGCTGACCAAATCTCCGACGCGCTGATAGATAACTTTTTAGCCTTCGATCCCAATTCCAAAGTAGCTTGTGAAACGCTCGTGACCACCGGACAGGTATTCCTGGCTGGCGAGGTGAAATCCGACATTTATCTGGACGTGCAGAAGATCGCCCGTGACGTGATCAACCGAATCGGTTACACCAAGAGCGAGTACATGTTTGAGGGCAATTCTTGTGGGGTACTTTCTGCCATTCACGAGCAGTCGGCCGACATCAATCAGGGTGTGGAGCGAAAAAATCCTGAAGAACAGGGTGCCGGTGATCAGGGTATGATGTTCGGTTATGCAACCAACGAAACCGAAAACTACATGCCACTTGCTTTGGATCTTTCTCACATGATCCTTAAGGAGCTGGCAGCTCTTCGAAGAGAAAACAAAGATATCACTTACCTCAGACCTGATTCCAAGTCTCAAGTGACCATCGAATACAGCGACGACAATGTGCCACAGCGTATCGATGCCATTGTGGTATCTACCCAGCACGATGACTTCGATGGCGAAGAAGCCATGCTGGCAAAAATCAAATCTGATATCATTTCTATCCTGATCCCAAGAGTGAAAGCCCAGTTGAAGCCTGAGCTTCAGAAGCTGTTCACAGAGGAGATCACGTACCACATCAACCCAACTGGCAAATTTGTAATCGGTGGTCCTCACGGGGATACCGGATTGACGGGAAGAAAAATCATCGTGGATACTTACGGTGGAAAAGGCGCACACGGTGGAGGTGCATTCTCCGGAAAAGATCCTTCTAAAGTGGATCGTTCGGCCGCTTATGCTACCCGTCACATTGCCAAAAACATGGTGGCTGCTGGGGTAGCTGACGAAATCCTGGTTCAGGTTTCTTATGCAATCGGAGTGGCTAAGCCGATGGGTATCTATGTGAATACCAACGGCACCGCCAAGGTTGGCTTGAGTGACGGGGAAATCGCAAGAAAGGTGGAGGCAATCTTCGACATGCGTCCATATGCAATCGAGCAAAGATTGAAGCTGAGAAATCCTATCTATGAGGAAACTGCGGCTTACGGTCACATGGGCAGAAAGAATGAACTAGTGAAAAAGACCTTCTATTCTCCTTATCGAGAAGCTATAGTGAAAGAAGTAGAGCTTTTCACCTGGGAAAAACTAGACTACGTGGACAAG
>DATIAI010000267.1:0-4157 GCA_035458065.1 Algoriphagus sp.
GGACTGTCGAAGAAATGTACCACACGTCCTTGGCCAACAGAAGAAATGACAACTCCTGCGCTGAGCTTCAGTTTTTCCAGATTGGTTTTGGATATGTATCCGCCCAAGTGTGGATCACCGGAATACTTCACAGGTGTCAGGTACTTGTTTTCACTGGGTGAGATGAAAATGTCAGTATTGCGATAAACCGGCAGGGATTTGCGGTGATAGCCATAGGCAATCGGATGTGTCAAATCCAACTCCGCCAGGTAAATACTTCCTCCGACTTCTTTTGCACCTTCAAAATCATTTCTGACACCGAATGGAAGAGAATCAGCCTCTTTTGGTTCTTCCTCCAGTTTTACCGCCGCCTCTTTGGTTATTTCCTTTTGGTTCAGCCAAAGGGAAGCACTTTTCATCGAAATGACGGTTCCACCTCGGTTGATCCAGTCCTTTAAGTGATTGACCTGTCCTTCGGAAAGCGAATTGTAACTACCGCTAGGGAGAATCAGCGTGGTGTAATCGAAGAGATTGATCCTTCCAAACAGATCAGAATTGATTTTGGTGATCGGCATTCCCAACTGCTGATCCATCAGGTTCCAGATTTCACCCGCCTCATTGGCATTGATTCCATTTCCGACCATCATCAGGACTTTGGGTTGTTGAATGGCAGAAACCAGATTTGAACCCAAATCGATTCCGCTGAGGTTGAGACCTGTTTGGACGGCATGGACTTTCTGTGCGTTTTTGCCTGCCAGTTCTTTCAGTTTGGAGGAAACTTCTTCGGCTTTCAGTTTTTGGAAACCCATCGGGATCATCAGCGTGCCGGCCGAGAAATCGACTTTTCCGTCTTGGGTTTGGGAGGAAAATGCACCGTGAATAGCTTCCACATGAATTCCGGCTTTCTGCATTTCGAAAAGCATCTTAGGCGCATAATAATCTGACCAATCGATCAAGTAAGCGTAAGCTTTTCCCTCTGGAAAAATATGATTTGCTGAGAGAGCTTCATTGATCTCTGTTCCAGCTTTAGCAGAACCAGCAGCAGAAAAAGGCATCCCATAAGCAGCTGCCATAGTCCATGCCGAAGCGTCATAAAAGACCGAATCAGCAAACACTTTTTCGTACTCAAACATCGTCCTTACCATCCGGTATTGAGCCTGATTGGTAGGAACTATATAGGATTTGCCTTTTTTGAAGGATTGACCTGAAATTGTCAAATCAGCTGGGTTTTCATAAACTTTGATTTTGTGATCCAAAAGGAATTTGACAAAAAGCCGGTTTCTGCTTTCGTCAAATTCATCACCGAAAACATAGCTTTTTGCGGCGTCTTTTGCACCTTCTGTAACAGCGGACTCAAAAAATTCCCTCAGGTAATCATGCATAAATACCCGGTTGTCCAAAGCCGCTTCCATGGTTGCAAGTGAGTTAACCACATGATTTCGGATGGTGAAAGCAAAAGTGATGTCGCCTCGCTGACTGGACTGGACATGACCTCTTGAGCTAGCGGTTTCAAATACCAAACCCAAGCCCCCATGGATGTCCGGATAGGTGGATCCATAGCCAGGATAGCTGTTGTCAAATACTTCCTTGGTCCAATATAGGCTTCCGATTTGATCCATGTATTTAGCAAAGTATTTGGCAAATCTTGGGTTGATATCGTCGTAGTTCTTTCTTGGGACTACTGGATTTTCTGAACCATACGGTTTGGTTGGTTCGAAAAAGTAGGTGCTGTTGGTGCCCATTTCATGGAAATCTGTGGTCACGTTAGGATACCATTGGTGGTACCATTCCACTTTTACTCTTGATTCCGGATGAGCTAATGGAAGCCAATCCCGGTTGAGGTCGAACCAATAATGGTTAGTTCTACCTCCAGGCCAGGCTTCGTTGTGTTCCCGGTCAAAAGGATCCGCAACAGGAGGGAAGCCCTTGTTGGAATTTGCCCAAAGGCTATGACGGTCACGGCCATCTGGATTCAAAGTCGGATCGATATGGACGACCGAGTTTTCCCGAAGATTTTTTGCCAAATCCGACTGAGAAGCTAAAAGCCAATAGGCTGTCAGCATTGCAGCTTCAGCAGAGGAGGGTTCATTTCCATGAACTCCGTATCCTAGGTGGACGATCGACGGCATGGAATTGACATCCGGCTTAGGTTGGCTTGGGTCGGCAAGCTGCATTTGCTTGAGCCGGATTTGCTCGAGATTGCCCATGTTTGGAGCTGAAGCGATTGTCAGGATTATTTTCGGACGGTGCTCGTGGGTATAGCCTATTGTTTGAAGCAGGGCGAGTTCACTGACCTGATCAAGTTTTTCAAAGTATTTAACAATCAGATCATAGCGGGTATGCCAGTCCCCGATTGGATAGCCCAGAAACTGGGAGGGAGATGGAATTGAGGGGTCGAAATTTTCCCCGGGAAAATAATAATCCTCCTGTGCAAAGGAGAATTGGCCGAGAAATAGGGTGAAAATTAGCCAGAGTAGAGTTTTTTTCATGTGTGGTTATTTTTTGAAAAGTAAAAAATGAAATGATCAAATCCTGCAAAAATCCATCAGCGGCTTTCCGATTCACGGCTTTTTTACAGTAATTTATCGAGTTAACATTCATTTCCTAAAATAAACTATTGTATGAAGAAGCAGTTATTTGCCCTGTCTTTTATGGCAATGGGATTGAGCATAAGCTCACTATCCTGTGCTCAGGATCAGACCCCTCCAAAATTGCCGCCTCAGGCTACCGAGTTTTACACGCCTGTTCCACCGAAAATCACCGCTGGTGCACAAAACAATCTCCCACCTTCGGATGCAATTGTGCTTTTTGACGGAAAAAATCTAAATGGTTTTGTCAGCGCAAGAGAAGGCAACGGTCCTGCTGAATGGTTGATTGAAAACGGCGAACTGGTAGTAGTGAAAGGAAAAGGCGACATCCAGTCCAAGCAGGCATTTGGTGATGCCCAATATCACTTGGAGTGGTCAGCTCCAACCGAGATCGTGGGTGAAGGACAAGGTCGTGGCAATTCCGGATTTTTCCTGATGGGTATGTACGAAGTACAAGTCCTGGACAGCTACGAAAGCAAGACATATACCAATGGACAAGCTGGAAGTATCTATAAGCAGCATCCTCCATTGGTCAATCCATTGAGAGCTCCTGGAGAGTGGAACTACTATGACATCATCTTCAAGGCTCCAAGATTTGACAAAAACGGGATGGTGACTTCCCCTGCTACGGTGACTTTGCTGATCAACGGAGTATTGGTACAAAACAATGTGATTCTAAGAGGTCCGACTGAGTACATCGGTATTCCAAACTACAAAGCTCATGCTGAGGCTTTGCCAATCAAATTACAGGACCACGGCAATCCGGTGAGATTCAGAAATATCTGGGTACGACCCCTGTGATTTACGAGTTAGGATTTTGGATTTACGACGTCTTTTTAAGAGTTGACCTACTTTTCCAAATCAATCTTTTTCAAGATTCGGAGAAGAGATTAATGGGGAAATTAAGTGTTGATCTGGATTGAACCTCGTAAATCGTAAATCTGAAATCGTAATTTTTCATAACCCAATAACCTTTACCATCATGACCTCAAGAAGACGATTTATACAAAACACCATGCTGCTGGGAGCTGGTCTAACAATGCCCTCTATTCTGACAGCAGCTGATTTTGGGCGATTTACTCGGACTATCGGTCCCAATGACCAGATCAATTACGGCCTGATCGGCTGTAAGGGAATGGGTTGGTCCAACATGAATGCCCATCTGAAGATTCCTCAGGTCAACTGTGTGGCCTTGGCAGATGTTGATCAAACTGTACTTGACCAGCGAACTGAAGATGTTTTCAAGCTCCGTGGTACTCGGCCTAAACAATACAAAGACTACCGTAAACTCCTCGAGGACAAGGATATTGACGTGGTCATCATTGGCACTCCGGATCACTGGCATTGCCTGAATATGGTGGATGCGGTTTCTGCTGGCAAGCATGTGTATGTCGAGAAGCCCATTGCCAATACGATCGAAGAGTGCCAGATCATGGTCAAAGCTCAGGAACGTTACGGCAAAGTTGTGCAGGTTGGGCAGTGGCAGCGGTCGGGTTCACAATATGACGAAGCCATCCAATATGTGAAATCAGGCAAGCTAGGTCAGATTCGATTGGTTAAATGCTGGGCTTATCAAGGTTGGATGAAACC
>DATIAI010000268.1:0-7162 GCA_035458065.1 Algoriphagus sp.
GAATGTTCTTGGGTCAAACGGGTCAGTAATTCCTCTTTTCAAAAAGCAAATCATGAATGGTGGGCCGATCTCAGTAACCCATCCTGAAATCACCCGGTATTTCATGACTATTCCAGAGGCTTGTCAATTGGTGTTGGAAGCTGGTGTGATGGGAGAAGGAGGCGAAATCTATGTCTTCGATATGGGTGAGCCCATTAAAATTCTGGATTTGGCCAAGAAGATGATTCAGCTTTCTGGAAAGAAAGTGGATGTTGACATCAAGATTCAATTCACCGGATTAAGAGAAGGGGAGAAGCTGTATGAGGAATTGCTAAACGATTTTGAAACGGTCAAAATTACCCACCATCCAAAAATCAAAATCGCTCAGGTGTCTCCTTCATCTTACCATAAAATTGACGGGCAAATTGAGTTTTTCCAGGAGTTGATCGGAAAAAACAATGAAACCGACTTAGTTAGACATTTAAAAGCCTTGGTTCCGGAATACATCTCCAATTCTTCCAGATTTGAGGTTTTGGATAGGATGAATTGAAAGTACCATGTGTTAAGTACAAACTTTCTAAGTACAAGGAATCGGCCGCTTTTCTAGAAGAGCGGCTTTTACTTTTTAACCAATTCCCATTTCATTCACTCGATTTAAAGCAGTCCTTCTTACCTTTGCAGTGATTTAAGGATAAACACCTTACCATGAAAAAGACATTTTCACTGCAGTTAAGCCCTGAAGAGGCTTACAATCCTGAAGTATTTAAAAGTACTGTTTTAAAGAAGGCCGGAATTTCTTCCGATTCTTCCATGGCATTTACCCGCCAAATCCGAAGATCAATTGATGCAAGAGGCAGAAAAGTAATCGTCAATGTTGAGGCAGAACTCTTTTTAAACGAAAATCCGGGATCCCTTCTCGACCATTTACCGCAATATCAGGATGTAAGAAAATCTGATGCTATAATAATTGTCGGTGCAGGTCCTGCAGGACTTTTTGCCGCATTGAGGGCAATTGAGCTGGGAGTTAAGCCCATATTGATAGAAAGGGGAAAGGATGTAAGAACCCGACGTAGAGATCTGGCCGCAATCAACAAGGAAGGGATTGTAAACCCGGATTCGAATTATTGCTTTGGGGAAGGTGGAGCAGGAACTTATTCTGACGGGAAACTCTATACCAGATCCAAAAAGCGGGGGGATATACGGAGGATTATGGAAATTTTTGTGGCTCATGGAGCAACAGAGGATATCCTCGTCGATGCTCATCCTCACATTGGTACCAACAAACTGCCCTTACTTGTCTCAAAACTCCGGGAAAGCATTCTTGAATCGGGTGGAGAGATCCATTTTGAAACCAGAGTTGAAGATCTGATTTTGGAAAGGGATGAAATCAAAGGTGTTATTACCAATCATGGTGATCAAATCAAAGGACTGGGTGTGATTCTAGCCACTGGGCATTCGGCAAGGGATATCTTCCATTTACTGGACAGGCGTCAGGTTCTCATAGAAGCCAAACCTTTTGCTTTGGGAGTTCGGATAGAGCATAGCCAAAATCTGATTGATCGCATCCAATACCACTGTGAGTTGGATCGAGGCCCATATTTGCCAGCTTCTGCTTATTCTTTGGTTCATCAGACCGAATACAACGGAAAGCAGCGCGGTGTCTTTAGTTTTTGTATGTGTCCGGGAGGATTTATTGTGCCTGCGGCAACCTCTCCGGGAGAATTGGTGGTAAATGGGATGAGTCCAAGCCGAAGAGACAGTAAGTTTGCCAATTCAGGAATGGTAGTTTCAGTTGAATTGGAGGATTTGCCTGAATATCAAAAATTCGGTGCTTTGGCCTCTATGCATTTCCAGGCTGATGTCGAACAAAAAGCTTGGGAATTGGGTGGGAAAACCCAGACCGCTCCGGCTCAGCGCATGATGGATTTTGTCAACCGAAAAGTTAGCTCTTCTTTATTGGACACCTCATACCAGCCAGGTTTGGAATCTGTCGAAATGCGGGAAGTTTTACCTGATTTTATTGCAGCACGGATGGCAATGGCATTTAAAGCCTTTGGACAAAAGATGAAAGGTTATCTGACCAATGATGCTCAGATAATCGGGGTTGAAAGTCGGACATCGTCGCCTGTTCGAGTTCCAAGGGATAGGGAGTCTTTCGAACATCCGCAAATCAAGCGGCTCTATCCTTGTGGAGAAGGTGCGGGCTATGCCGGTGGTATTGTTTCTGCCGCCATGGACGGGGAGCGCTGCGCAGAAAAGCTGATCGCTTCCTATGTGAAGAAATAAGGAACTCTTATTTTTCCCAAACAAAAACTGAAAGGGATTACAGGTTCGTTTTCTAAAAACCAATCCGTCAATTAGCGTCACCGTTTCCCTAACCCATTTCAATAGCTTTACATTTAGCCATGGAATTTGCCATTGTCGATATAGAAACTACCGGAGGTTCTCCTGCAGGCGGGGGAATCACCGAGATAGCTGTATTGATCCATGATGGGTTTGAAATTGTCCATGAGTACCAGACTTTGATAAATCCCGGGCATTCAATTCCATCCTATATCACCGGGCTTACCGGAATTGACAACAGCATGGTGCGTACGGCACCGACTTTTGGTGAAATTGCAGAGGAACTATGGGACCTACTGGACGGGAGAATTTTTGTAGCCCACTCGGTCAATTTTGACTTTGGATTTATTCGGGAAGCATTTTTGAATACAGGAAGACAACTCAATTCTCAAAAGCTCTGCACTGTAAGATTATCCCGAAAAGTTTTTCCAGGTTTAGGTTCATACAGTTTAGGAAGGCTTTGCGAAAGTCAGAAAATTCCGATTTTGGCCAGACACAGAGCAATGGGAGATGCTAAGGCGACAGCTTTGCTTTTTGACCGGATGATCAAGGAAAGGCAGGAAGTAATTTTTTCGTCTCTGAAAAAAAACACGGGAGAAGCCTTTCTCCCTCCCAATTTTCCACTTTCAAAGTTTCGCGAAATCCCAGAGTCCTGTGGGGTGTATTATATGCTCAATGAAAAGGGAAAAGTAATCTATGTCGGCAAAGCACTGAATATTCGGGACCGTTTCAAAGGGCATTTTTCCGGGCAGGTTTTGCCACAGCTTAAGCAACAGCTCAAGGGTGAAGTGGTGGATCTTAATTGGAAACTAACAGGTTCTGAGGTCATGGCTTTGCTTGTGGAAACTCTGGAAATCAAAAGATTATGGCCGCAATTCAACTCTGCCCTGAAATTACCAAAGGCGCTTTGGGGTTTGTTTCACTATCAGGATGGATCGGGATATTACCGGTTCCAAGTGGCAAAAGTGACCAAAAACCTAAGACCTCTGGAAACTTTTTTCTCATCCGAAGAGGCAATTCAATTCCTAAAATCAGGAATTGAAAACTACCAACTTTGCCAGAAGCTATGCGGATTAAGAAAGGTTACTTGTGAGGTTGTACAAGACGCAACCTGCCAAGGAGCATGCAAGTCTGCCGAAAGCCCTGAGGAATATAATCTTCGTGTGGATGAGTTTATTAAACTGATTCGAGAATCAAAAAAGGATCTGATGCTCACCTTGCCGGGTAGGGAAGAAGGGGAGAAGGCCTATTGTTTTTTTGAAGGAGGTATGCTCAGTCGTTATTCGTTTCTGAAAATCGAAGATTTTCCCGATCCTAATGAACTTGAAGTGGTCCCGAGAGTTCCTGAAACTTTTTACATTTTGAGGCAATTCATTCATCAAATTAAACCGGAGCAGATACGGGTGTTTGCAAGTCAGTGACGGGAATCTTGAGTTGTATTTCCAAACCTATATTTTATCATCGACAAATGATCAGGCACAGTATTAAGTAATCAATGTTGAATCTTACGGTCAATGCTATATAGGGAAGGTCAAAAATCCGAAATCCGAAATTAAACTACTCATTACCCCATTCACCCTCCAAAACGCTGTAGTAAATGGTGTCCCTTCTCCGTCCATTGGTCATCAGCGTGTGACTTCTCAGAATTCCTTCCTCTTTTGCGCCAAATTTCAACAGTGCCATTCTTGCAGGCATGTTCAAGACATCAGTTTTGATCTCAACCCGCTTCAGATTCAGTTCCCCAAAGCAATAATCCAACATCGCTTTTTTCATCGCCTGGTTGATTCCTGTTCCCTGAAATGCCTTTCCCAACCAAGTCCATCCGATTTCTATCCGCTGATCTCGAGATGAATAATTCCCAAAAGCTGTTGCTCCGGCTACTTTTCCGCTTGATTTCTCAATTACAGTAAACTGCAGCCGCTCGCCCCGTAAGTGTGGCTCTGCCCATTTTTCAAATTCCTCGGGAATTCCGAGGTCATACGTGAAATAAAACCACATATCCGGATCATTGGTGAGAGCTTGCAGTAAAGGAAAGTCCTGCCGGGACATAGGTCTCAGCAGGACTTTTTCATTTTCTAAAATCAGGTTTTGGTCAAGCATCAGCCAAGCACTTCTTTAATTGCCTGATTGTAAAGGGTAATTTCCTCAATGGTACCAGTAGAAATTCGACACCAGTCATTCAAAGGAGGAAATGGGCGACCGATGACAAATCCTTTTTCAGCCATGGTTTTACCCAGTTCGCCAATATCTCTTCCAGCTTGGAAAAACACAAAATTCGCATGTGACTCAAGATGCGGCAACTTTAATTCATCCAGAGTTTCAATGATCAAGGCTTTGGCTTCAGCATTTTTTTGGAGTGAAAATTTGTAAAAATCCTTGTCTGCAAGTGCTGCTTTGCCCGCTTCAATAGCCATTATATTGGTATTGGCTACGACTCTGTCTTTCAGTTTTTTAGCCAATTCCGGCTTGGCGACCAGATAACCCATTCGAATTCCTGCTAATCCATATACTTTTGACAGTGTGCGGGAGACCACCACATCGTGGCCTTTTTTGACCAATTCCACCATACTAGGATAATTGGGCTCGGTGATGTAATCGTAGTAAGCTTCATCGCTGAAAACTACCGTCCTTTTGCTTACTGATTCACAGAAGTCCAGGACTCGGTCAGCAGGTAAAAGTTTTCCGGTTGGGTTATTTGGGTTGCAAAGAAATACCAGACCTGTTTCGTAGCTGACCCGCTTTTCGATTTCATCCAAATCAAAATCCAAATCTTTGTTCAAAGGAACCCAATTGATTTCAGTGCCCCAGAGTTCGGCATATTCCATCATTGACAAAAATGTGGGGGCACAAGTGATGATTTCTCCGCCTTTTCCAAAGGTAAGTCCTGCTACTTTGAGGCCTTCCGTAGAACCGGCCACCAAGACGATATGGTCTTCGGGGACTCCTTCTTTTTCGGCGATCATTTTCACCAAGGACCCATTGTAACCCCAAGGATATCTGCAACCATTATCGAAGGCTGCTGTCATCGCTTTTCTCATAGATTCGGAGGGGCCATATGGGTTCTCATTCGAACCAAGTCTGATCGGACCGGCCATCGGTCGGGGATTGTACTTTTTAATTTCCTCCGCACTGAGGGAAGATACGATCCCAGCACTTCCCAGCAACGCTAAACCGCTTCCCAAAGAAGTGGTTTTTAGCCAATCTCTTCTTGATAGACCCTTCATTGTATTTCTGTTTTGATTGTTAAAATACTAAGGTTTTGCCATGTGTGTTAGAAATATTTCATTTTTGTCAATACTTTCTTTAAAGGAAGTTTATAGGGTAAAATTATTCCTGAAAATGTTTTTATTCTGAAAATTGATTTTTTACGGAATAAATCTTTAAATTATTCCAAGCACAATTAACCCTAAATCTGGTAAAAACATGAAAAAGCTTTTAATGCTCTTGATTTGTGGGTTGCTGTGGGCCGGAGTACTCAAAGCCCAGCAAACTCAGTATATGGTATTCGAATTCATAAAGGTGGATAAAGACCAGCTTTTTGATTACATCGAGTTCAAGGATCTGATGGAAAAAGTCTATCGGCAGGCACTCAACGACAAGCGGATTAAAGGTTGGGATTTTTGGTCCCTTCAAAATGGTGGAGACCAAGGTGATTTTCAATATATAATGGTGACTTACTATGACGACCCTGTTAAGATGATGAATGGGTTGGATGATGATTCTCTGAAAGAATATACCAAAATCGCCTATCCTCATCTAAGTGAAAGTCAAGTGCAGACGCTTTTTGAGCAATCTCTATCCATGCGGGATATGCCCATGCGGCTTTATATGCGGGAAATTGTTGCCACAGATGACGATTTCCAGTTTAAACCTGGGGTCTTGGCATCGTTTGACTTGATGAAAGCCGTGGAAGGTAAATTCAATGATTATGAAAAGGCCGAAATTGAGGTGTTTAGACCAATCCATCAAAAAAGAATTGCACAGGGAATGATGGGGCATTGGAGCTTTTTGAGGACTGCACTCCCTCAGGGGTCTGAAGCAAAATCCACCCATTTGACCATGAATATGTACAAAGACTACATGCAATTTTTCAACGCGCAGGCCTATGAGGATCTTTCCCAAACTGCCGAACAAAGAAAAGCGGTAAATGAAGGTATTAACTCAAGAGATCAAAAATGGATTTATTTGGCAACCCTTGAAAATGTAGTTAGATAGTAGTCCGGTTTGACTATTACGCAAAGAGGCACTCGAAAGAGGCCTCTTTTTTTTGGCCAATCACTGGATATTTCCCGATGATTACCGCATAAAAATTCGCTGAACTGCTTGCTGCAACCAAATTATCGCAGGTCAAGGAATCTTTTAATTGTGTATTTTTCCGAATGGTACGGAGTTCCTACGCTCTTTTTGATTCTTTGGATATTAACTCTTTGTGTTTACCCGGAAATGACGATAAGCCATCAAACCCAAAATAGGACCGATTACCAACCAGCCTAAAAATTCCCGAATTGAAAAGTGGTTAGTTAAGAATTGGTTAAACTGGATACTGAGAATCGTCAGGCCAAAACCAATGCAATTCACTATCGTAAGTGCCGAACCGCGGTATTCAGGTTGTACACTTTGCGCAACCAAGGTTGAAAATTGAGGTGAATCCGAAACAACCAAAATTCCCCAAAGTAGAAGGAATGGAAATAACAATCCAGAAGGTATCTCCAGATTCAAGATCAAAATGACTCCACATATCCCTGATCCAGCCAAACTGTATAGTGCCACTTTTTCTCTCCCAGTTTTCACTGAAATCAAACCTCCAACTGCACAGGAAACCGCGCCTGAAGCGATAATC
>DATIAI010000269.1:0-28857 GCA_035458065.1 Algoriphagus sp.
TGTCTTTGCGGCGGCTCAGTTTGTCAAAGAATCACTCGAAAAAGCTGGTGCTGACATCGCCGAAATCTGCCCAACCGCAGGTTATCCCATCGTTTACGGAGAAAAAATCATCGATCCGGCATTGCCAACTGTCTTGGTTTACGGACACTACGATGTGCAGCCAGCCGATCCTTATGAACTCTGGGATTCACCTCCATTCGAACCTGTAATCAAAAAGACCTCGATTCATCCCGAAGGGGCCATTTTTGCCCGTGGTTCAGCAGATGACAAGGGCCAATTTTACATGCATGTGAAAGCTTTGGAAGCCATGATGGCAACTGGTGAATTGCACTGCAATGTTAAATTTATGATCGAAGGGGAGGAAGAAGTCGGCTCGGACAACTTAGACAAATTCGTATTGGCCAATAAAGAGCGCCTAAAAGCGGACGTCATCCTGATTTCCGATACACACATGATCAGCATGAAGGATCCTTCCATCACGGTTGGTCTGCGCGGCATGGCTTATATGGAAGTGGAAGTCACCGGCTCCAATCGCGACCTTCACTCCGGAACTTACGGAGGGGCTGTTGCCAATCCGATAAATGTGCTTTGCAAAATGATCGCCTCCATGAAGGACGAGAATGAGCACATCACAATCCCGGGCTTTTATGAAAAAGTGCAGGAACTCACTGCCCAGCAACGTCAGCGACTGAATGAGGCACCTTTTGACCTCAATGAATACAAGGACAAATTGGACATTGCCGATGTTCATGGGGAAAAAAACTATACCACCATCGAGCGTGTAGGCATCCGTCCGACTTTGG
This sequence comes from Algoriphagus sp., assembly GCA_035458065.1. Taxonomy (GTDB): domain Bacteria; phylum Bacteroidota; class Bacteroidia; order Cytophagales; family Cyclobacteriaceae; genus Algoriphagus. The sequence goes on from DATIAI010000269.1 coordinate 804, forward strand.
ATGTCAATGGCATTTGGGGTGGATACACTGGGGAAGGCGCCAAAACAGTTTTGCCTTCGAAAGCATTTGCAAAAATCTCCATGCGACTGGTTCCCGACCAAGATTGGCATGAAATCGCAACTCTTTTTGAAAATCACTTCAAATCAATTGCTCCAAAATCTGTCAAAGTAAAAGTAAAAACCCACCACGGAGGAGCTCCTGCTGTAGTTTCTGATTCTTCCATCGGCTATCAGGCCGCAGAAGAAGCAATGGAAGAAACATTTGGCAAAAGACCGATCCCAACCCGCGAGGGAGGTTCGATTCCCATTGTTGCTTTGTTTCAAAAAGAACTGGGAAGCGATCCGATTCTATTTGGTTTTGGCTTGGACACCGATGCACTTCACTCACCCAATGAACATTACGGAGTGAAAAATTACTTTATCGGTATCGAGACCATCGCGGCATTCTTCAGACATTTCAGAAGCCTAAGCGGAAAGTGATCAAAGTCGCTTAAAGCCAGCAATTCATTCTAATTTCGAACCCCAAGACCTAAATCCTTGTTTGCCAGAGTAAATCCAAACCATAAATGACTTTCAGCTGCAAAAAAATCGGATTGTTCCTACTTCCGGTTTTTCTTTTGATCTCCTTTTTTGCCCAAGCTCAGATGGTGAAGCCTCCAAAATGGACTTTTACCCTAGAACCAAAGGAGTTGCAAGTTGGAGAAAAGGCTACGCTCGTCATGGATGCTGTGATTCCTATCGGTTGGTATGTGTATTCCAATGATTTCGATAAGAATTTGGGACCACTTTTGACCGAATTTGAACCAGCTAAATCATCAGATTTTGCGATTGCTTCCAATCTAAAGCCCATTGATCCAAAGAAAAAATTTGATGAAACTTGGCAAGGAGACGTCACTTATTTTATGGGAAAAGGGCGCTTTGAGCAGCCTATAACTCTCAAAGTCACAAACGGTACAATCCTAGGCACATTGAAATATCAAATGTGCTCTGACGTGACTAATCAATGCATAAATTTCGAAGAGGATATCGAAGTAAAGTTTACCGCAAAGGAAGGAAGCAGTTCTGCTGCTTCTCCAGAAGCAGCGGTCACGCCTCCAATCCAAGCCAATACCGCTGAAGAAAAAGAACAAATCGCTGATTCAATTCCAGAAGATTCACCATTTGACTTAGTGGAAGGTCCTTCATCTGAAGAACAAGGACAGCTAGAAGGAGGACAAATCTCAAAAAGTGGAGAATCAGAAAAAGGGGCAGCCGATAGCCAGGATTTCTCTTCCGAAGGAGAATCTGAATCTCTTTGGGGCTTTATGGTTTTGGCATTCTTGGCCGGATTGGCGGCTTTAATCACGCCATGTGTGTTTCCGATGATTCCGATGACTGTGAGTTTTTTCACAGGAAGATCAAAATCCAGAGCTCAAGGAATCCGTCAAGCGTTTATTTACGGCATTTCAATCATAGGAATTTACACCATAGCAGGAACAGCTGTTGCAGCGATTCAGGGACCTGAATTTGCCAACTGGCTCGCGACACATTGGATTCCCAATGTCTTTTTCTTCTTGATCTTTATCGTTTTCGCATTGGCATTTTTGGGCATGTTCGAGTTGACATTGCCTTCCAGCTTTGTGAACAAGATCGATGCAAAAGCAGAGAAAGGTGGCCTTGGGGGAGTATTCTTCATGGCATTTACACTTGTTTTGGTATCCTTCTCTTGCACCGGTCCAATTGTAGGTTCGATTCTGATTTCCTCTGCCGGAGGTGAATTGGTCAAACCCGTTTTGGGCATGTTTGCGTTCGGGCTAGCTTTTGCTATTCCGTTTACTCTTTTTGCCATATTCCCGGAATGGATGCAACGCTTGCCCAAATCCGGCGGTTGGCTCAATACTGTCAAAGTCGTCTTGGGCTTTTTGGAATTGGCATTGGCCTTCAAATTCCTCTCAATCGCAGACTTGGTATATCATTGGGGCATTTTGGATCGGGATATCTTCTTGGCGATCTGGATTGTGATTTTCTCCGCTCTGGGCTTTTACTTATTGGGTAAAATCCGCCTGCCTCATGACTCCAAGCTGGACCACATTGGCGTGCCTCGATTGCTATTGGCCTTGCTGACTTTCGCCTTTGTGGTACACATGATTCCCGGACTTTGGGGAGCTCCATTGAAAATCCTTAGCGGCTATCTGCCCCCGATTACCACCCAGCAGTTTAAAATTGAGGAAGGGACGGCTTTGGGAGCAACTTCGGGCAACTCTGAGGAAATCATCAAATATGGGGATCTGCTTAAAATTCCCCATGGAATTCCTGGGTACTTCGATTACGAGCAAGCCTTGGCTGCTGCAAAAAGGGAGGGTAAACCGCTCCTGATTGACTTCACCGGCCACGGCTGTGTAAACTGTCGCAAAATGGAGGAGAATGTGTGGGTGGATCCCCAAGTATTGAAGCGACTTAGAGAGGACTTTGTGATGGTAGCTTTGTATATCGATGAACGATTAGAACTTCCGGAAAGTGAATGGTTCACTTCCAGCTACGACGGCAAGGTGAAAAAGACCCTGGGCAAGCAAAATGCCGACTTCCAAATCACCCGGTTCAATAACAATGCCCAGCCTTACTATGTCATACTCGACCATCAGGAACAATTGCTTGCCAAACCGAGAGGATACAATACGGATATTGCGGCGTTTTTGGAATTTTTGGATGGTGCGTCGAAGGAGTATAAATTGAGAAATTAAGAGTATAAACTCTTCATGCTCCACTTACATTTTAAACTCTTTAGGTTCTTTAAATCCTGTTTCGCCGCATTTTCTACCCTTTCAAATTTGAATTGGACTAGGAGTTTGGAGAAGTCATTTTCAATTTGATGAGCCCAAATTTTTCTACAAAAAAACGGCTTTCATCTTCCGGAAAGACAAAAGCCGTTTTTCAAATCTTCCGATTAAGTTTTAGGGATAAATCTCCTCCAGGATCTGAGCCAATCTTACACTTGCAGCGACCATCCGCTCCTCTGCTATGCTGTAATTTTCAAACATGTATTGATAGCTGATTTTTTTGTTTTCAGGAAGATTATAAACCATAGGCCGATAGCTAACAGCCTCTTTCAACCAATCTTCCATCGATGCGGAACGATATTTTGCTTGAACTTCCGGAGACAACCTTCGATACAATTCATTGCCGATTTCAGTATAACTCATTCCCTGACGATCAATCATGCCACTATCCCATAGCGCATGGAGATTGGTTGGCTGATTGAAAAATTCGATTTTCACGTCATTTCCTCCTCGGTCATCTCCAGTCCCAACGTGCAAGGGTTGATGGATATCCTCCACCATATGAATTAGCATTTTCAGCTTTTCAGCTTCAGTTTTTGGGTCCAAACCTCCGGCTTTTAGCTCTGCTTTGATGCGCTGGATAGCTTCAAATGCATCTCCCCCTTTTTCTTGAGTAGCGGGGTCGTACTCTCCATTTTTACTGTTGAGGTAATGCCAAGTTGTGGCATAATCAAAGCTTTTGTCAGATCTGATTTCGTCCATCCATGTGCCACTTCGGCCTAAAGACATCGGATAAAGAACACTTTCAACTTTTTTCCTGGTGGATTTTTTCATTTGGCGCTCTGCCATGTATCCGATCAAGTAATGGCCGATCTGCCCCCAAGCAAATGCCTGAGTAATCATCAAACTGAGAAATAGGGTGAGGGTAAGGGTTTTTATACTTTTCATGGGACTGTATTTTTTTCAAAAGCCTTATAGAATCTTGCAATACTGATAACCGTTCCCCTGGATGTCACATGAGTCATCCTGGATTTCATAGTTTCAATAAAAAAAGCGAAGATAAGTCTTCGCCGGCATTGGGATGTTATGTAAAGTTTATCCTTTGGAAAGTTCCGAAACCGCCAACCAGGCCATCAGCCCTGCGCCAATCTCCAACGCATCTTCCTCAATATCAAATGTAGGGGTATGAACTCCTGAGGTAATTCCCTTGGCTTCATTTCGTGTACCCAACCGATAGAAGCACCCGTCGATTTCCTGGGAATAAAAGGCAAAATCTTCGGCTGCCATCCAGATATCGAGGTCAAGGACATTTTCCTCGCCTAAATATTCGCGGGCAGAATCCATGGATCGACTAGTCAGTTCCGGATCATTTTTCAGGAAAGGATAGCCATGACGGATTTCAAAATCCAATTCCCCGCCCATTCCTTCTACAATTCCATGAGCGATTTTCAGCATTTTCTCATGTGCTTTGGCACGCCATGCTTCATCCAGTGTCCGGAAAGTCCCTTGGATTTTCACCTCATTTGGAATCACATTGGTTGCTCCCAAAGCCTCCACACGTCCAAAAGAAAGAACAGATGGGATTTTGGGGTTTGCTACTCGGCTGACAATCTGCTGGAGTGCCACAATCATGTGGGAGGCGATCAAGACCGGATCTATGAATGTCTCCGGCATGGCCCCATGACCCCCTTTTCCTTTTACGGTAACATAAAGCTCGTCTGTGCTAGCCATGTACAATCCTGGACGGAAGCCAACTTTTCCAGCGGGAATCATTGGCATGACATGCTGGCCTAAAATCCCGTTTGGACGGGGATTCTCAAGTACTTTGTCCTTGATCATCAAAGAAGCTCCTCCAGGAACAAGTTCTTCCCCGGGTTGGAAAATAAGCTTGATTGTGCCTTCAAAATGGTCTTTTACCTCATGAAGAATTTTAGCTGCACCGAGAAGAGATGCGGTATGAGCATCATGACCGCAGGCATGCATGACACCGGGATTTTGCGACTTGTATGGGACGTCATTTGCCTCGATTATCGGCAATGCGTCCATATCTGCACGCAGCGCAATGACTTTTTTATCAGGATTTTTTCCTTTAATCAAAACCGCCCAGCCAGTTGTTGCTTTTTTCTCGATTTCGGTAATTCCGATTTCCTTTAGTTTTTCAGCTACAAATTCAGCCGTTTTGAATTCCTGAAAAGAAAGCTCAGGATTGGCATGGATGTGTCGGCGATTTGCAATTACTTCCTCTTTATAGGCCTTAGCCAGGGATTTAATTTTGGTTAGCAGCATTTTGGTCTGTGGTAGGAGCGACGTATTCTTTTCGCTGAAATCTGTCCTGTATAATCCGTGCGGAGGGAAATTGGCCTTTGATCTGATGAAGCGCTTTTTGGGCTTCTATTTTGTAAGTGTATTTACCCAATTTCACCAAATACCTGGGTTGCTGATATTGCATCTCAGGAGTCAGATTTGGATAATAAAGCTTGAGATCATCTTGCGTTTTGAATGCCTGATTCCGGTCTATTCCGGAAAATACCAAAACTGTAAATCCACTGAAATAGGGTTCTGCTTTGTTTTTGTCTGCATAGCGTCGCTGAACTTCGTCAAGCTGACTGTCTACCGATTGAACAGAGCTGGTTGAAACATTGGCAGAAACCTCCTGGGTAGCTGATTTATAATCCGGGTATTTTGGCAAGGAACCACTCAAGTCTTCCTGGTAAGTGGAAAAAGCAGGGCTTCCCGCGTCTGAAGACGGTCTGATAAGTTTACAGCTCCCAAGTACTACCAAAAAAACAACTACCCAGATATTTCTCATTTCGCTTAGTTTTCAATGACCACACACTTTCCATCCGCAAGATCTTGCTCCACACTTTTGAATTTCACATCGCTTTTGGTAGTTCCGTCGGAATATTTGACAGAGACTTTATCATTCCGGCCAAAGGTTTTTTCGACTTTTCTTGGAGCAACATGCTGTGGCGCAGGCCTGCCTGCATTCGCAGCAGCAGCGGCGGCACGGTTAGCACCAGGGTTCAAAGAGCTTGCCACTTCCGCTTTTGAGGTCTGAAGTTTCGGCTCGGGAGCACGCTGAGTCTGAGCTTGCTGGACTTGAGCCGGCTCCTGCCTTGGCAAATCGGCTCTGGATAGGAAGGTAACCATATCCTCGTTGAGCTTGCCGATAAATCGCTTGAACATCTCAAACGCTTCAAACTTATAGATCAAAAGAGGATCTTTCTGCTCGTAGACGGCATTCTGAACCGACTGTTTCAGATCATCCATATCACGAAGGTGTTCCTTCCAGTTTTGGTCGATAATTGCCAGGGACACGTTTTTCTCGATAGACCTGATCAAATCTCGGCCCTCAGAATGAATAGTGTTTTCCAAATTACAAACCACTCCGATTTGCTTGATTCCGTCTGAAATCGGCACCATGATATCTTTCACTGTAGCGCCTCTTTCTTCCTGCACTCTTTTGAAAATCGGCAGTGCAGTTTGGCTAATGTTGCTGTTCTTTTTGATATAATTTTCGAAAGCAACTGTGTAAAGCTCCTGTGTCAATTTAGGCGCATCCTTGGATTTTAGATCGCCTTCCGAAATGTGGTAATCCACACCCAAAGTGGTGAAAATATTCATCCTCAGGTCTTCGGCATTGTCAGTGGATTTGCCCATTTCGATGAGGCTTTCGCACACATCATATAGAATATTCAGGATATCCAGCTCCAATCGGTCGCCTTTCAGCGCATTTCTTCGGCGCTTGTAGACTACTTCCCGCTGGGAGTTCATCACGTCGTCATATTCCAACAAACGCTTACGGGTACCAAAGTTGTTTTCTTCTACTTTTCGCTGAGCGCGCTCGATAGATTTAGTGATCATGCTGTGTTGGATCACTTCGCCTTCTTCCAGTCCCATTCGGTCCATCAGTTTTGCAATACGCTCCGAACCGAAAAGTCTCATCAGACTGTCTTCCAAAGAAACAAAGAACTGAGACGAACCTACGTCACCCTGACGGCCAGAACGCCCTCGAAGCTGGCGGTCAACACGTCGGGATTCATGGCGCTCCGTACCGATGATGGCTAGACCTCCAGACTTTCTGGATTCTGGGGTCAATTTGATATCCGTACCACGACCAGCCATGTTGGTAGCAATGGTAACTGTCCCCGGCTTACCGGCTTCTGCAACAATTTCTGCTTCTCTGGCGTGCTGCTTGGCATTCAAAACCTGATGCGGAATTTTCTTCAAAGTCAGCATTCGGCTGAGGACTTCGGAGATTTCTACAGAAGTGGTACCAACCAAGACTGGTCTTCCAGCTGCTACCAATTCGTTGATTTCATCGGTAACCGCATTGAATTTTTCGCGAACGGTCTTATAAACTTTATCCTCTCTATCTGATCTGATAATTGGCTTGTTGGTTGGAATAACTACTACATCCAACTTGTAGATTTCCCAGAATTCCCCGGCTTCAGTCTCTGCCGTACCGGTCATACCAGCCAGCTTGTGATACATCCTGAAGTAATTCTGCAATGTAATCGTCGCGTAGGTCTGGGTGGCATCCTCCACTTTGACATTCTCTTTTGCTTCAATCGCCTGATGCAAGCCGTCGGAATAGCGACGCCCTTCCATTACACGGCCCGTTTGTTCATCGACGATTTTTACTTTCCCATCGACAATAATGTATTCCGTATCCCGCTCAAACATGCAGTAAGCTTTGAGCAATTGGTTAACAGTATGGATACGCTGAGCTTTTACTCCATAATCCTTGATTACTTCTTCTTTACGAATCAGCTTTTCCTTATCGTCGAGGTCAGTGCTTTTCTCCAATTCAGCAATCTCTACCCCGATATCCGGCAAGATGAAGAAGCTTGGATCCTCATTTTTAGTCGTCATTGTCTCAATACCCCGATCGGTCAGGTCAACGACGTTTGTTTTTTCATCGATAGTAAATAGCAGCGGTTCATCCGCTTCCGGCATGTTTCGCTTGTTGTCTTGGAGGTAAAAATTTTCTGTCTTCTGGAGAATCACCCGGATTCCAGGCTCAGAGAGGTATTTGATTGTAGGCTTGTATTTTGGAATCCCACGAAAGGCTCTGAAAAGCGCCAATCCTCCTTCTTTTTCATTGCCCTCTGCAATCAGTTTTTTGGCTGTGGACAAAAAGTTCTGAACCAATTTACGCTGCTCATCAACCAGTGCAGCCACCCGGGGCTTCATTTGGTCGAATTCATGAACGTCGCCTCTTGGCACAGGACCTGAAATAATCAAAGGTGTCCTAGCATCATCTATCAACACAGAGTCAACCTCATCGACCATAGCAAAATGGTGCTTGCCCTGAACAAGATCGCCTGCTTCTCGGGCCATGTTATCTCTCAGATAATCAAAGCCAAATTCATTATTCGTACCATACACGATATCAGAAGCGTACGCTTTCTTTCGCCCATTTGAGTTGGGCTGATACTTGTCGATACAATCCACGGTCAGTCCATGGAATTCAAAAAGCGGTGCATTCCACTCGGAGTCACGCTTGGCCAAATAGTCGTTCACGGTTACGATGTGAACGCCCCTTCCTGCCAGAGCATTGAGGAAAGCAGGCAAAGTAGAAACCAGCGTTTTACCTTCACCGGTGGCCATTTCGGCGATTTTTCCTTTGTGCAGGACCATCCCACCTATCAGCTGCACATCATAGTGGACCATGTCCCAAACCACTTCTGTTCCCGCCGCAATCCACTTGTTGTGCCAGATGGCCTTTTCACCATCTATTTCCACATTTGGCTTTGTAGCAGCCAATTCCCGGTCACGCATACTGGCATTTACCACCAGTTTTCCGTTTTCCTTGAATCGTCTCGCAGTCTCTTTAACAATGGCAAAAGCCTGTGGCATCACTTCCTCGAGAACTTTCTCCAGTTCGGTATCCCGGTCTTTTTCCTGCTTGTCGATTTCGTTGAAAAGCTGGTCTTTTTCGTGAATTGCTTGGGCAGGAAGAGCCTCAATCTGAGCACGGATTTCTGCAATTTTATCATCGATAGACTTTAGCCTGCCGTTGATTACTTCCTTGATTTCTTGTGTTTTAGCGCGAAGTTGATCGTCATTCAGGTTCTGCAGATTTGCAAAAGCCTGATTGATTTCAGTAACTTTTGGAAGGAGTTCCTTAATATCTCTGTCGGATTTGGTGCCGAAAATCTTGGCTAATCCTTTTGCAATAAAATCTAGCATGTCTTTTTATGGATTCCCGATTGGGGGCTTAAAAATAAGCCGTTTTTGTTAGAATTGATAATTAGTCGCGATTCAGGTACTTGCTCTGAAAAGTGAACTTAAATTTTGATTTTTCCTGTGAAAACTTGCTCTGCCGGCCCAATTAGCCAGATTTTGCTGAAAGTCCCATCCGGATTGGAATGAAACTTAACGGACAATTTCCCACCTAGGGTATTGATTTTCACCTCATTTTGATGATGCTGCAAACCAAAGACAATTGCTGCGGCAGTCACTCCGGTACCACAAGACATCGTCTCATTTTCGACTCCCCTTTCGTAGGTGCGAACGAAAACTTCGTCGTCTCCCATTGCCTGAACAAAGTTGACATTGGTACCTCCTGGTGCATATCCTGAGTCATATCGAATGGCTTTTCCTTCTTCAAAAACAGGATAACCTTCTGCCTTTTCCACAAATCGAATGTGGTGCGGAGAGCCTGTATTGAGAAAGAAATCCCCAGATTTGTCTTCAATTCCTTGGACATCACCCATCAAAAGCTCCACCTGATCTCCGGTTAGAATCGCTTCATGAGGGCCGTCAATGGCTAAAAACCTGGTTTTTCCATTGACAATTCCCAAAAAGGAAGAAAAGGCAACGGCGCAACGAGCTCCGTTTCCACACATGCTTTGGCTGCCGTCTGAATTGAAATAGATCATTTCAAAATCATAATTGGGATGATTTCGAATGGCGATCAGGCCATCTGAACCAATTCCAAACCTTCGGTCGCAAAGATTACGCACCATGTCCAGATTGCTCAGGTCTAAAACCTCATCACGATCATCGATCATGACAAAATCATTTCCGGTACCCTGATATTTGTAAAATGTAAGTTCCATGATTTTCAACAGGTCTGACCTTGTTTTCAAAAACTCAACCAAGGCAAGACTGGGCTACAAACTTAACCAAGTTGTCAGAAAAACAGACTTATTGTCTGGTGCTCAATTCCAAATTCGTCATATTATCTGCACTTAAAGCAACTAAATTGCACTCTGACTGGTTCAATATTTGTATATCCACAGACATCATGACAAAGAACAACTCAACCCTAACCCGAAGGACTTTTATCGCTAACACTGCAAAAGCAGGATTGACAGTCGGGCTGATCGGCACTTCGATGGCCGAATTGTTAGCAAAAGGCGTGGAAATTCGCTCCGGATTTCCTTTTGCAACGGGCTTTTCCCAAACTCCACTTCCCTATGGATATCCGGCTCTCGAGCCACATATCGATGCGCGAACTATGGAAATCCACTACACCAAACATGCTGCGGCATACGCTACTAATCTGAATGATGCTGCCAAAGAAGAGGGAGTGGATACTTCAAAGCCATTGGAAAATGTCCTGGCAAACATTTCCAAATTCTCAGTGAAAATGCGTAACAACGGAGGAGGGCATTACAATCACGAGCTTTTCTGGAGCGTAATGGGGCCAAAATCGGGCGGAAAACCTGAAGGAAAACTAATGGATGCCATTGTCGCTTCTTTTGGAAGCTATGAGACTTTTGTGTCCCAGTTTGAAACTGCGGCAAAAACTCGCTTTGGCTCAGGTTGGGCTTGGCTGATTGTACAGCAGGGTGGCAAATTGGCGGTAAGTTCTACTCCAAACCAGGACAATCCTCTGATGGATGTGGCAGAGGTGAAAGGAACTCCCATACTTGGACTCGATGTTTGGGAGCATGCCTATTACCTAAATTATCAAAACAGACGCCCGGACTATGTCGCGGCGTTTTGGAATTTGGTAAACTGGAAAGCTGTAAGTGAGCGATACGAAAAGGCTTAAAGAAATTAAAGAGGGTAAAGAATAAAAGGCCGGATTTCCGGTCTTTTTTATTTATTTCAGGCACAAATCAGAATACCCACTTCCATGCAAGATCCAAAGTCACTTACGTCAGTTGCCCTTTTTCACCATACTTTCAAACATCCGGTCCTTCCAGAGCCAACAATTCCTTCAGAAACCAGATGCAATCTGCGGGTTTCCCTATTGGCAGAAGAACTGAAAGAATTGGAGGAAGCAATTGAAAACAAGGATATTGTAGAGATCGCTGATGCCTTGTGTGATCTCCAATATGTGCTTTCCGGTGCAATCCTTGAGTTTGGTTTGGGAGAAAAGTTCAAATCTCTATTTGATGAAGTACAGCGCTCCAATATGAGCAAAGCCTGTAAAACCGAAGAGGAAGCCAAGGCAACCGTCAAACATTACGAAGACAAAGGGACGCCCTGTTTCTATGAAAAAGAAGGGGATTTATTTTTGGTTTTCAGAGAAGGGGACCATAAAACCTTAAAATCCGTCGGATATTCTCCAGCGGATCTAAAAGGGATACTAGAGAAATAATTGACGAAATTTACCTTAAGAAGCCGGCCTGATAATCTCGTCGGTTTTTTTGTGCCCCAAAAACAAAAGCCCCGCAACACTGCGAGGCTTTTCAAATTGTACCAGGAACGGGAATCGAACCCGTACGAGATTGCTCTCACAAGATTTTAAGTCTTGCGTGTCTACCTGTTCCACCATCCCGGCATTCTCTACCTTGGTGTAGAGCTTCAGTATCAATTGAATTTACAAATGTCCTGAAATGACAAAGCCCTTTTGCAAGGGCTTTGTTGAGCGGGAGACGAGATTCGAACTCGCGACCCCGACCTTGGCAAGGTCGTGCTCTACCAGCTGAGCTACTCTCGCTTATGTCAATTCCCAAAACTTGATCTGGGTGAATTGTGGATGCAAAGGTAAGCCTCAAAAATAATTTTACAAGCCAGCACCGAAGAATTTTTTTGTTTTGGCCATGAAAACTTCGATTTGACCTGATTTCCAGAGTTTTTCAAAAATCGTAAGAAGCTAAAATTTTTACCATTTCGCCTACATTTCTAGCGCCCAGTTTTCTAAGAATATTCTTGCGGTGAGTGGCTACTGTATTTATAGAGATATTCAATACCTCACTTATTTCTTTGGATTCCTTCCCTTCCAGAATCAAATCCACAATTTTTCGCTCCTTTGTCGTCAATTTCACCGCCTTGTTAATCGGGGAGTTTTTGCTGACAAAGATCTTGGAACCATCATCCTTGGTAAACGAATAATTCCAATCGTAATTTTTGGTTTTGGGAGGAGTGAAAAGTTGCACAATGATATGCAGATCCATGATGAAATTGCCCGCCTCATCAATGACATAAGGCCGCACCTTAGAAGTCATCCAGATCACTTCTTGAGTACTTCGATGAACCCAACGGGTCGTATAAGAAAATTCAAAGGAATGCCGCTCGGGAATAGTCAACTTATGGAAAGCCTCGAACACTATTTGTTGAAACCTGAAAAGCTCTGGCCGATCATCTGGATGGATCATGGTCAAAGAGGTTTCCATTCCTTTATTGCGAAACATAGATTCAGGATACCCTGTCAGTTTTTCGACATTTCCGGTGAAAAAGGCCAAGTTTAGGTTTCTATAATCAAAACAAGCCACCACCAGTCCTTCCCTCATCCCGATAGTTTTACTAAGAGCCGCTAGTTCATCTTTGAGCTTTTGTTCATCGATTTCTCCTTTGAACTCCTGTTCTTTCCATTGTTTAAAAAACTTAGTATACTGATCCTGCTTCTTTAGGTCTTTGAGTAATACCCTATCCATCAAAAATAAATTTCCTAGTTTTAATCAGTTCGTAGTTAATATAGCTGAAAGAACTAATCATTCCAATCTCTTTTTGATTTCGTGCAATTTAAGCAAGGCCTCGATCGGAGAGATTGCATTGATATCGATCTGATCCAGCAGCTGTTTGGCCTCGGTAAATTTCGGGTCCATTTCAAACAAACTGAGCTGAAAATTATTTTTAGGAATGGTTTTAAAGTGCTCTTTTTTCTCTTTTAAGGCTTTGTCCTTTTCCAAATGCCCCATGATCTCGGCAGCCCGAAGCACCACAGGATTAGGCATTCCTGCCATTTGGGCGACATGAATACCAAAGCTGTGCTCACTTCCTCCTTCTTTCAGCTTACGCATAAAAATCACTTTGTTTCCTACCTCCTTGACCGAAACATTGAAGTTTTTCACCCGGGGAAAGTCACTCGCCAATTGATTCAATTCGTGGTAGTGCGTAGCAAAAAGAGTTTTCGCTTTGAATGTGGGATGGCTGTGCAAAAACTCGACAATCGACCAAGCAATTGAAATTCCGTCATAAGTGGATGTCCCGCGGCCAATCTCATCCATGAGAACCAAGCTCCTATCCGAAAGATTGTTCAGGATACTGGCCGTTTCGGTCATTTCGACCATGAAAGTAGACTCCCCTTTGGACAAATTATCCGAAGCACCCACCCGGGTAAATACTTTATCAATGATTCCGATCCTTGCAAATGACGCCGGTACAAAACTTCCCATCTGAGCCATCAGCACAATCAGGGCAGTTTGACGCAGCAAAGCTGACTTTCCGGCCATATTTGGACCAGTGATGATGATGATCTGCTGGCTGTCGTGATCAAGGTAAATATCATTCGGCACGTAGTTTTCACCCGGAGGCAATTGCTTTTCGATCACCGGATGTCGACCGTCTTTGATTTCCAAAGTTTCAGTATCCGAAATTTTAGGACGGGAATAGGAATTACTCAAGGCCACTTTTGCAAAAGATAGAAGGGAGTCTAATGTGGCCAAAACCCTGGCATTTTGCTGGATTTGAGTGACATACTGGGCTGCTTCCTGCACCAAAGCCGTAAAATACTTTTGCTCAATTCCCTGCATGCGATCTTCGGCATGTAGGATTTTTTCCTCGTAATCCTTCAGTTCCGGAGTAATGTATCGCTCGGCATTGACTAAGGTCTGCTTTCGGATCCATTCCTGTGGTACTTTATCTTTGTGGGCGTGAGTAACCTCCAAGTAATAGCCGAAGACTTTGTTGTAGGAGATTTTTAGGGAAGAAATCCCTGTATTCTGCACCTCACGCTGCTGGATCTGTACCAAAAAGTCCTTGCCTTTATTTGCCAATCCCCGATATTCGTCAAGTTCGGGATCAACTTCGTCTTTGATAACCCCACCCTGATGAATCAGCATCGGCGCATCTTCCTGAAGCTCCTTTTCGATTTTACTCAGTAAGAATTCGCAGGGGTGAATCTGGTCTGAAAGTCGTTTTAGTGTAGGATTATCCTGGTTTTTGAGTAATTCTTTGATCGGAAGGGTGGACTTCAGTGCCCGCTTGATTTGGTTCATTTCTCGTGGATTTGCCCTGCCAACCACCACTTTGGAAATGAGTCGCTCCAAGTCTCCAATATGCCGGAGCTGCGAAATGATTTCTTCAATCAGGGATGAGTTCTGGTAGAAAAAGTCCACGACGTTCAGTCGCTCTTCGATAGGCTTTTTCTCTTTCAACGGAAGCACCATCCACTTTTTCATCATCCTTGAACCCATAGGAGTTACCGTCTGATCCAGAATCTGGATTAGCGGAACTCCACCCTCATGCTGGGGAAAAACCAGTTCCAGATTTCGGATGGTGAATTTATCCAGCCAGACATATTTCTCCTCAGCAATCCTTGAAATCGAGGAAATGTGCTGTACCTCCCGGTGCTCGGTTTCTTCCAAATAATACAAAATCGCACCTGCTGCCACAGTTCCACACTCAAGTTCTTCGATGCCAAAACCTTTCAAATTGGCCGTACCAAAATGGTTTTTAAGCTTTTCGTAGGTGAAATCATATTGATAAACCCAGTCTTCGCAATGAAAAGTGATGAAGTCGTTTTTGAAGATTTCGGCAGCGGTTTTCTTGGCTGCCTTGGAAAAGATGATCTCAGATGGAGCAAAGCTTTGAATCAGCTTTTCTAAGTAAGCAGAATTACCCTCAGCACACATAAACTCCCCGGTGGAAACATCCAAAAAGGCGATTCCATGTTTTTCTTTTCCGAAATGAATCGAGGCGAGATAGTTGTTTTTTCGGGTGTCAAGAACCTGGTCGTTGTAAGATAGACCAGGAGTAACCAATTCAGTCACTCCACGCTTGACGATTCCCTTCACTGATTTAGGATCTTCGAGCTGATCACATATTGCTACTCGATTTCCTGCACGAACCAATTTTGGAAGGTAATTGTCCAAAGAATGATGCGGAAATCCCGCCAATTCGATATGAGAAGCTGCCCCGTTGGCACGTTTGGTCAGGACAATATCCAGCACCCTGCTGGCCACAACGGCATCTTCCCCGAAAGTCTCATAAAAATCCCCAACCCGAAAGAGCAGTAAAGCACCCGGATGCTTGGCCTTGATGGCATTGTATTGCTTCATCAGGGGAGTTTCCTCTCTGTCTTTGGACTTGCTCATGGGGATAAACTGGAATTGGAGTACTTTTGAAATTAAGAATAAGGCCTGAAAATAGCCGTTTGAGGCAGGAGATCAAAAAACATGAAGAAATTAAGCATGGAGGAACTCGATCGGCTTTCGGTCGGAGAGTTTAAAATGACTGATAAGTCGCCTATCACGTTGGTATTGGATAATGTACGAAGCCTGAATAATGTCGGGTCGGCTTTTAGAACTGCGGATGCGTTTCGCATTGAAAAGATATTTCTTTGTGGAATCACCGGCACCCCTCCGCACCGTGATATCCAAAAAACCGCACTTGGAGCAACTGACTCCGTAGAGTGGGAATATTGCCTGAATACAAAAGATGCCATAGAAAAACTTAAAGCGGAAGATTACCAACTTTGTGCGCTTGAGCAAGTGGAAAACTCAATAAAGTTGAATGATTTTTCCCCTGAAAAAGGAAAAAAATACGCCCTGATTTTTGGAAACGAGGTATTTGGAGTGGAAGAGGAGGTATTAAAAGCTTGTGACCAGGTTTTGGAAATTCCTCAGTTAGGGACCAAACATTCGCTGAACATCTCCGTGTCTTTGGGAATTGCCGTTTGGGATTTGATGGTAAAGTTGGAGCAGTTTTAATCTTTCAAAAAACGGTAACGAATTCCAAAAGACCCTCTAAAAATGCTTTGTTCACCCAATAGCCCTGCACCTTCCATATGAAACCCAAAATCCTTTTGCTCGAAAGGATAAATATTTAGTCCCAATGGAATAACAAGCCCCGCAAAATCACCAATTCTGCCCCCTAAACCTCCATAAAATTGGAATCGGTCTGTATTTTTAATAATAAGATTCGCATCCAATTCAAGACTTAAATCACTAAAATACTGGTCTGTTCCGACTCTGAATTCGGGCAAGAATCTATCCCCAAATTGTTTATTTACACCCAAAAAAGGAAGGTTACTTTGGTGATAGGAAACAGTCCATTGGGCAAAAGAAGCAGAGGAAATTAGACCGAAGAAGGCCAAAAGAATTAGTTTTTTCATGAAGGAAAAATATGATAAACTAAATTAAAATCCCAATTCACTTAGTTTGACATGCGTCTTGATCAGGTTAGAACTTGCCTTTGCCACAAACTTCCCGGATTCTTTTCGGATGATCGCTTCCCAATGATTGAGATTAGATCCTGAGCGGATTAGTTTGGCAGTGACTTCAAGCACGTCACCTATTTGCGCAGCAGAAAGAAAGTCCACATTCAGATTGATACTTGTCATCAGGTATTCCGATCCGGCTACAAAATTTCCCATTCCAATCACATCGTCCAGCATCAAGGAGGCTATGCCCCCATGCAGAATTCTGCCGGGATTGCACATATCAGGCCTCACCGTGTATCCGACCTTGATATGATGAAGGTCGATCTCAAGTAAGATTCCTCCAAGCCAGTTTCCTGCAGCTGAGGGAGTTTTATCTAGTTTTTTTCCAATCTGGGTTTTAAAAAACTCCAGGCCTGGATTTGAGTTATGTTCCATGATTAGTTGGTTTGTTCCAAAAGCCTGTAATAGTCCTCTATTACAGATTTTAATGCTGATTGTTCTTTTTCTCCTGACCAAAGCGGATATGATCTTCCGCCTAAGGTCAATTCAAATTCGGAATCCTGATCAATTGCAGGTTTCAGCTTTTTAAGTAAATCAAAATGATCCGTATTATTCCCGTTTGAAAACTCAAAAACTTCGTCAATTCCACCTGTTTTTACATGAATCTTAATTGGCCATTCCCCGTTTTTCAACTCGAAATAGATAAAGGCATTGTCTTTAACAGGATTTAAAAGGATGACCAAATCCAAAGTTGGGACCGAATCAGACTGAAATCTTTTAGCGTGACGATATAGCGTCATTCCTGCATCACGTCGGATTTCTCGATCGTAATAAATCGATCTGACATTCAAAAAGTAAAGGCGATTGGAATCTGGTACACGAAAGGTCAGGTCTTCACCCGAATTATTTGCACGGTAATCATTGAAAAATGAAAGGACCAAACCCAACCCCAAAGAGGAAAAAATGAAGATGTTCAGGATTTTGATTAGTTCAGGGGTGAGGGTAGAATCTCTTTTGGTCATTTTATTTTTCTTCA
Source organism: Algoriphagus sp. (assembly GCA_035458065.1). Classification (GTDB taxonomy): domain Bacteria; phylum Bacteroidota; class Bacteroidia; order Cytophagales; family Cyclobacteriaceae; genus Algoriphagus. The sequence continues at coordinate 18,162 of DATIAI010000269.1, forward strand.
AATGAGAACAAATCAAAAAAACCTTAAGACCCTGGTTTGGTTCAATTCGAAATTTCTACACGTTGCTTATCTCACATAGGAACCCGCATTCATATCGATGGAGGCACCAGTTGCGTGATCAGCAAGGCCAGAACAAAGGAGAGTCACCATAGGAGCAATATCTTCGGGAATGGTGAGTTCCTTGAGAGCAATATCTTTCAAGGCAAAATCTTCTCCATACTCTGCTAGAATCGCATTTGCCATGTCAGTTCTTGTAAAACCAGGAGCAATCAGAAATGCCTTGATTCCGATTTTCCCATAATGCCTTGCAATTGAGCGAGTCAAGCTCACCAAGGCTCCTTTGGAAGCTGCATAAGCCAGATAATCTGGAGTATCCCCACGAAAAGCGGCTCTTGAGGAAATCGTTACGATTCTGCCGTTTTCATGGACCTTCGCCTGATCAATAAACTCCTTGGAAAGGATTCCTACGGCAGTGGAGTTCACCGCAAAGGTTTGTTCCCAGATTTGTAGCCATTCTCCGGTAGGAAGGGTGTCCGATGCAGAAAGTGCTATTCCTGCGTTATTAATCAAAGCGCTTAATGGTCCGTATTTCTGGACCAGTCGGGGAATGAATCCAACCACTTCCGCAGATTGGGAAAGATCGCAGGCTTCGATATGAGAAAGGTTTTTGAGTTGGCTTTGGAGACTCTCAGCCTCAGCTTTGTTTGAGTTGTAATGAATAATAATCTCTGCACCTGACTCCGAAAGCTGTCGGGCAATTGCACGCCCGATCCCGCGGGAGGCCCCTGTAACTAATATTCGTTGATTTTTTAGGGAAATGTTCATGGATTCAGTGAGATGCTTACCAATTCTCCCTCAAAACCAAATGTTGGACATGGGCAAGATGGTGCTGGGAATGCCAGGCATACATTAAAGTGATTTCTTCCAATTCCTGACTTCGCTTTTTTTCCGGATGGAAATAGGTCCTCTTGAAATCCTCTGGCTTCATGGAGTCCAAAATTACTCCCCATTTCATATGAATTGCTTTAATAATTGCCAATGAAGCTTCGATTGGCGTGTATGCATCAGCAAGATTGGCCCAAAGAGCCTCCTCATAGGGCTTGATTGTTGGATTTTGCTCAGTCAAAGCCAATTTAAAGCGGATAAATGCATTCATATGACTGTCGGAACAATGGTGTACCAACTGTCGAACAGTCCATCCTCCAGGCCGATAGGGAGTATCGAGTTGACCCAGTGAAAGCGGACTTACTGCGGTAAAAATATTTGCTGGAAATGACTTGATTGTGGCAATGGCCTCTTGAATGCTTGCTGTAGAAACCAATTCAGGCAATTTAAACTTCCCGATGGGATACTTTAGAAATTCAATATCTATACTCATAGTAAATTTTTTATCCACCCGCAGCTATGGTTGCCAAATCTACAGTTTTTGCACCATTGGCCAAAAGAACATTAGCGCAAGCACAAAGTGTCGCACCAGTAGTAATCACATCATCAACCAGCAAAATCCGCATACCCTGGATGCTGACTTCGTCTAACAAATCGAAAACTTCTTCAACATTGTCAAGTCTCTGGAGTCTTGATTTTTTTGTCTGCGTTTCTGTGAATTTTTTCCGCTCAAGAAAATTTTCAAGCCTTATATCCAAAGATTTGGATAGTCCAATTCCAAATTTTTCACTTTGATTGTACCCTCTCCGTTTCTGCTTCATAGGATGTAGGGGCACTGGTACTATCACGTCCCATTCCTTTTGATACCCATTTTGAGCTAATAACAATCCATATAAGCGGCCCATTTCTTCACCGATTTCAGGTTTATTCCGGTATTTGAGCTGATGGAGGAGCTTTTGGCTTTTTCCTTTTTTAGAAAATCTTAAATAAGCCATCACACGATCGACCTGAGTCAAACCACGGATTTTGGAAGCGAGCTCATTATCATAAGGCCGTAGGTGAAAGTTGGCCACAGGCAACTTACCTTGACAAATTGTACATAAGCACGGTTCGAAATCTAAAAGTGCCCTTCCACATTGGGGGCAGTTTCTGGGGAATATAAGATCCAAAAAATCATTCCAAAAATTTAAACCCATTGCTAAAAAGTTCTGTTGTTAGCCCTTAGGGTCGAATATGCAGTATATTTACCCTGTGGAAATAATTAATCCTTAAGTTAATGAATCTGATAGAAGAATTCAATGCTTACAGGGCCAAGATGAATGAGAAAATCATGGCCGAAGACAACAAGGTGATTAAACGCTTTTTCAACCTTGATACTAATACCTATGCCGAAGGGGAGTTGGATATTAAAACCAAGGAAATGATCGGATTGGCCTGTTCAATGGTTCTTAGGTGTGACGATTGCATTAAATACCACTTAGGAAAAAGTCATGAAGCGGGCCTAAAAAAGGAAGAAATCTTTGAAGTATTTTCCATTGCGTTGGTCATTGGCGGGTCAATTGTCATTCCTCATCTTAGAAGGGCCGTTGAATATTGGGAAGAACTTGAAAATCAATAATTTATGCTATGTTTAAGCGAGATCTTGACCTTGAAAAACGATGGTCCAAACTATTGGATGGTCTGAAAGATGCCATAGGAAAAAAACCTAACGACTTGAATGGCGTACTCTTCTTGATAGGCGTTCAAGAACTGGGAAAAGGCACCAAAAACTTCTCCAAGGAACAAAAGCAGGATTTGATGCATATTGCTGTGTGTAAGGTTTTGAGTTATGCAGGTTTCTATGAATTGGACTTCGTTGATCAAGAGGGATGGCCTCACTGGAAATTGATAAAGGAACTTCCTCATTTCGATTTGCTTGAACAAGAAAAATTGCTAAAAATTCAAGTGATGGAATATTTCGAAAAAGAATACCAAATCGAAATCTGAATCAAACCGAGTATGACACATACGAACCAATTCAATATGAATTTAAGCAATACGAGATTCCTGATGACTGGTAACAATCCATTTTAATCCTATGAAATTAATTTCTTACAACGTCAACGGAATTCGATCAGCCATGAACAAAGGCTTTGTAGATTGGCTGAAAGAAGAAAATCCAGATATCATTGGTTTACAGGAGATTAAGGCTCAGGAGAAGGATGTTGACCCGACAATTTTCCACGATTTAGGTTACAATCTCTATTGGTATCCAGCAGTCAAAAAAGGCTACAGCGGGGTTGCAATTTTCTCTAAAATCAAGCCCAAATCCCTCAAATACGGGATGGGGTTGAATAAATACGATGATGAGGGAAGAGTACTCCAAGCAGATTTTGATGGGTTTTCCTTCATTTCATCATATTTTCCATCAGGCACCACAGGGGATGAACGCCAAGGATTTAAGTATGAATTTCTTGACGATATCTATGGTTATATGCAGGATCTTCGAAAAGAAAACACTACCGTGATTCTGAGTGGAGATTATAATATTTGTCACAAAGCCATTGATATCCATAACCCAGTTTCAAATAAAAATTCATCGGGGTTTTTACCCGAAGAGCGGGCATGGATGGACAAGTTTACAGAGTCTGGGTTCATCGATACCTTTCGATATTTCAATCCAAATCCACATCAATATACCTGGTGGAGCTTTAGGGCAAATTCAAGAGCGAAAAACCTGGGTTGGCGAATAGATTACCATATGGTAACCAAGGAATTGCAAAACAGACTGAAAAGTGCTGTAATTTTGCCAAATATAAAACACTCAGACCATTGTCCGATTGTGTTAGAAATTGAATAAGAATAAATCAATAAGAACTGAATCATAGAATATTTCCCAGATGAAGTCTATTAAAATTTCAATTCCATCTCTGATAGAGAACATTAAGATCATCGAAAGTTTTATCGATAACGCCAAAGACAATTTTGAGATCAATGATGACATCTATGGGAATATTATGATTTCCGTAACAGAATGTATCAGCAACGCGATTATTCACGGAAATCAGAATGACAAAAACAAATTGGTCCATTTAGAACTCAAAATGGAAGGAGATCAGTTACAGTTTATTATTGAAGACGAGGGAGATGGATTTGATCTCCAAGAGCTCCAAGACCCAACTGCACCTGAAAACATTGAAAAGCCCGGAGGAAGAGGAATATTTCTTATCCGTCATCTAAGTGATGAAGTGAAATTTGAAGAAGGCGGGAAAAAGATGGTACTATCCTTTTACATGGATTGAATCAATGGCTATCAATTTCTTTTCAGAAGAAATCAAATTTGAGCTACCTCAGAAGCTGAGAAGAAAAAACTGGCTGAAGAAAATCGCTCAAAAGGAAAACTTCAAGATCGGAGAACTGAATTACATCTTTTGTTCAGATGAATATTTATACCAGATCAATGTAGATTATCTAGATCATCGCACGTACACTGATATCATCACCTTTGACAACTCTGAAAAGGAAAATACTATTGAGGGCGATATTTTCATAAGTATTGATCGGGTCAAAGACAATGCGTCCAAACATCAACAAGAAGAGGAAGCCGAACTTAGCCGAGTCATTAGTCATGGCCTTTTTCATTTGATGGGTTACAAAGACAAATCCAAAGAGCAGTCTGAGGAAATGCGATCACAAGAAGATTTCGCTATTAAACTTTACGAAAACACTTAACTGTTTCACGTGAAACAAAAGTCTTGATCACAGGACAATAATTGAACTGTTTCACGTGAAACATCCAAAATAAAAAATCATGTTTCCAATATACGATGTCATAGTAGTGGGGGCGGGGCATGCCGGTTGTGAAGCGGCTCATGCCGCGGCAACAATGGGCTCAAAAGTTTTGCTTTGCACTATGAACATGAACACAATTGCTCAAATGTCATGTAATCCCGCAATGGGAGGTGTAGCGAAAGGGCAAATTGTACGAGAAATTGATGCGTTGGGGGGTATGTCAGGAATAATTTCCGACAAATCCATGATCCAGTTTAGAATGCTAAACAGATCAAAGGGGCCAGCAATGTGGTCTCCCAGGTCTCAAAACGACCGAATGAGATTTGCAGAAGAATGGAGATTAGCGCTCGAAAGAACGCCAAATGTCGATTTTTGGCAAGAAATGATTTCAGGTCTTTTGGTGAAAGACGGTAGAGTCTGTGGCGTCCGTACAGGAATCGGAATAGAAATTCAATCAAAATCCGTTGTTCTTACCAATGGAACCTTCTTAAATGGTGTAATCCACATTGGTGAAAAACAGTTTGGTGGTGGAAGAACAGGGGAATCAGCAGCTAAAGGCATTACAGAGCAATTGGTTTCACTTGGTTTTGAAGCGGGTAGAATGAAGACAGGCACACCGCCGAGGGTAGATGGCAGAAGCTTGGATTACTCAAAAATGGAAGTACAATATGGGGATGAAAACCCGGAAAAATTCTCTTATTCGGATTCAACTCAGCCCTTGAAAGAACAACGGTCCTGCTGGATTACTTATACTAACAAAGAGGTCCATCAGGCATTAGAGACAGGATTTGATCGCTCACCCATGTTTAATGGCCGAATTCAAGGATTAGGTCCAAGATATTGTCCGAGTATTGAAGACAAAATCAATCGATTCGCGGAGCGGGAAAGGCACCAGATATTTGTGGAACCGGAAGGATGGGACACAGTTGAAATCTATGTCAATGGCTTTTCAACTTCACTTCCAGAGGATGTACAATACAAGGCCATGCGCCTAATTCCGGGGTTTGAAAACGCAAAAATGTTCCGTCCAGGTTACGCAATAGAATATGATTTCTTTCCACCTACACAACTTAAACTATCATTGGAAACCCACTTGATCGAAAACCTGTTTTTTGCAGGTCAAATCAATGGAACTACCGGCTATGAAGAAGCTGCCTCTCAAGGATTGGTAGCCGGAATCAATGCAAGTCTAAAAGTTCAGGAAAAAGATCCGTTTATCCTGAAAAGATCAGACGCCTATATTGGAGTATTAGTAGATGATCTAATCAATAAGGGTACAGAAGAACCTTATCGAATGTTTACCTCAAGAGCTGAATTCCGGCTATTACTCCGTCAGGACAATGCAGATCTTAGACTCACTCAATTAGGCCATGAAATTGGTCTGGCATCCGATGAAAGACTTGAAAAAATGTTTGATAAAAAGTCTGAAACAGCCAAACTGATAAATGACTTAAAACAGAAAAAACTGAGTCCTGAATCCATCAATGATGGTTTGGAAACAATCGGTACAGCATCAATTCAAGAGAAAATCAGTGCGGAAAAACTTCTAAAACGCCCACAGGTAGGAATAAGCGAACTCATGGCTATCGATGCAGACTTGAAACAATACCTGAGTAAATATTCAAAAGAAGTATTAGAACAGGCAGAAATTCAGATAAAATACGATAGCTACATTGACAAAGAGCAACAAATGGTAGAAAAGCTGTCGAATATGGAAAACTACCGTATTCCTTCGGTATTTGATTACTTGTCGATTACAGCATTATCAAATGAGGGAAAACAAAAATTAAACAAAATACGACCGGAAACACTTGGACAGGCTTCAAGAATCAGTGGGGTTTCACCGGCTGATTTATCTATCTTAACAGTTTATTTGGGAAGGTAAAATGCTAGAACGACTTAGTAAATGCCCACTCTGCAAAAGTGGGCTTTTTCTTAACCACTCAGAAATCACAGATTACGCAGTAAGCAAGGAAACTTTTATCCTTTGCAAATGCTCCAATTGCGAATTGCTTTTTACCAATCCAAGACCAAATCAGGAAAAAATTGGTCCTTACTACAATTTTCCTGAATATTTTTCTCATGAGGATAAGGCTAAGAATTTCACTCAATGGATCTATCAAAAAGTCAGGAATTATAGCATATCGAAAAAAGTTCAGTCCATTGAACAACTAAAGAAATCAGGGAGATTGCTTGATTATGGCTGCGGAACAGGTGAATTTTTGAATGCAGCAAAAAAAAGAGGCTGGAAAATTGCCGGAATAGAACCGAACGAAAAAGCAAGAAAACAAGCCAATTTAAAACTCCATAACAAAGTCAAAGCATCTATTGAAGAAATAAAGAAAGATTACACGTATGATGTAATCACCCTATATCATGTCTTAGAACATATACATGATCTACGAAAAACTGTCAAAAATTTGTTAAACCATTTAAAATCGAATGGCTATTTAATTATCGCAGTTCCAAACCATGAAAGCTGGGATGGTAAAAACTACGGAAAATTTTGGGCTGGATGGGACATTCCAAGACATCTTTACCACTTCAATTTAGCTTCTATGAATAAATTCAAAGAAGAATTTGACCTAGAAATAGTTGAGGTAAAACCCATGAAATTCGATAGCTTCTACGTTTCTCTACTTTCAGAAGGTTACATGGACAAAAGTTCCTCCTTACTTTCCCGATATTGGACTGCCTTTCAGAAAGGTCTGAAGTCAAACAGTTCAGCAAAATCACCAGGCCAATTTTCAAGCAACATTTTCGTTTTCCAAAAGAAGTGAACAAAACAAGATTACTGATTTACGGACTAACACTTTTGTTATTTGCTTCCTGTGCAAAGCAAAGTACCCCAACCGGAGGACCAAGAGATGAAGACCCCCCCGTACTTTTGGAGTCAAATCCAGCTACACAAAGTCTAAATACCAGTCCAGAACAAATTACGCTAACCTTTGATGAGTACATCAAATTGGAAAATCCATCAAAGGGAATAGTCATTACCCCAAGAATAAAAAAGGATGAAGTAGAGTTTACTGCTTTAAAAAATGTAGTAACCATCAAGCTCAATCAAGAACTCGAGGACAGCACTACTTATGTTTTTGATTTTCAAAAAGCTATAGTTGATATTTCAGAAGAAAATCCCGCTGAAAACCTAAAATTGGTCTTTTCCACAGGCAATGCTATTGACAGCCTAAGCATTTCAGGGAAAGTAAATTTCTATTTTCCAGTATCAAAAACAGATTATAAAGACGTTTTGGTAGGTATCTATCCATTGGGAGATACCACAGATGTCTTGACAGCTCCACCCTATTATTTGAGCCAAGTAGATACCACTGGAGGATTTACCATCACAAATATTAAGAACGGTCAATATCTAGCCTACGCTTGGAAAGACACCAATGGAACATTAAAAGCCGAATCAAAGTCTGAGGATTACGACTTTATCTTAGATACGCTTACCTTGGAGCAAAACATCGAAAATATCCAATTCAATTTGTCCAAGGCAGACATCACTCCAATCAGAATCTTAAGAACAGCCTCTTTTGGTCAAAATTTCGATATAGTTGTGAACCGAGGCCCAGTGGAAATCAAACTAAGCAACGACGATCTAGGCACTGAATTTTTTTACAATTTCTCAGACAATCGAATCAGAATCTATCCAACAAGTTCAAAAACAGATAGTATTCCTTTTAATATAAGTCTTAAAGATTCGGTAGGATTTACGAAGGACTCCTTGATTTGGGCAAAATTTCCCCAATCAGAAAGGAAACCGGATAAATTACAAGTCACTGCAAACTCAGGCAAGAACTTCTATCAGAGCATGGAGGCTGAGCTCCAATTCAGCAAACCTATTAAGTCTATCAACACCGACTCCCTCTATATCGCTTACGATACAGCCTCCATAATCCCAATCAATGAAACCATGATGTTTTTTAAGGATTCGACAAAAAGGGATTTACTTAAAATTCGGTTCAGCATTCCGGATTCACTCACCCAGGAAATATTTACTATAAAAGCCGCAGATTCCACTTTTACAGATATCGAAAATCAAGTTAATGAAACTGTACTTTCTGCAAACTATAGAAAATTAAAGCGAGAAGGTCTTGCAGATGAAATCTCAGGGAACATTTTGGGAGCTAGTCCTCCCTTCATTGTCCAATTAATGAACTCAAAAAATGAGCTGATCAGGGAACAATTTTTGGGAAATTCATCCTCATATTCCTTTAAACTGGTCGAACCAGGCACATTCAAAATCAGAGTAATTGAGGATTTAAACGGTAACAAAAGTTGGGACCCCTCAAATTTCACCCAAAGAAAGCTAGCGGAAAGGGTCTTTTATTTTATTAATCCAGAGGGTGACCCCACCTTGGTTATCAGAAGCGGATGGTCACTTCAAGACCAAAATATCAATGCCTCGGAGCCGACCGGTATACCAAAAGGACAAAAAAATCCTGTGGAAAACCCTAAATAAGGTGTCGATAACTTTGATCACTCATCAGGATAACTTTAGACTTCTTAACAATTCTGAGAAAACCCAATCATAAGAATTTCATTTTGGGGAAAAGTACCTCTTTGTCCACACAGCCATTAAGAGATGTCCACACCTGACTTAACCACACAAGAATCCCAGCACTAATCCACAATGATTCCCCTAATTTTTTAAAGGACAGCAATTCAACTCTTTATAAGTTGATAAGTGGTTGATAACATGTCAAGACGGTGATGGTTCTCTAGTTACTTATGTGGTCAACTTTTTTTGCCCTGTTTATCAACAAATCCACACCCTTAATAACCTTAATAGTTTTATTTATTTAAATAAATTAATAAGGTTATTACGCTGTGAATTGTGTGGATAGCTTTTGTGAATCCATTTTGGAATTGGTAATATTAGAATAGATAAACCCAAAAAATTCATGGAGCTAAGCCGGCTTTTTGATCTGATTCCATATCAGATCGCTACCTATGACAAAGAAGTAGCTTTTGCCCAAAAAGTGAATGGAGTTTGGAAGACCTATTCATCCAAAGATTTAAAGCGGATCGTAGATAATCTTAGTCTTGGCCTATTGGCTTTGAAAATTTCCTCAGGGGATAAAGTTGCCATTATTTCAGAAAATCGCCCCGAATGGAATTTTGTTGACTTTGCGTTGCAGCAAATTGGTGCGATTTCGGTTCCAATGTATCCCACGATCACTTCAGAGGATTACGCCTATATTTTTGATCATGCAGAGGTAAAGATGATTTTCGTCGGTGACCTAGCAATTTATTCCAAGGCTGCAGAAGTTGCCGGTGAGCGCAAGATATTTTCATTTGATTTGCTGGAAGGAGTTGAGAATTGGGCTTCTTTGTCAGAATTGGGGGAATCGGGTGACCTTGCAAAGCTGGAGGATTGCAAAATTCGGGTGAAAAGTGAGGATCTTTTTACGATCATCTATACTTCAGGAACTACAGGAAGGCCGAAAGGGGTAATGCTGACACATTCGAATATTATTTCAAATGTGCAATCTGTCGCTGATAGGATGATCCCTCCTTACGGAGTTTCCAAAGCTCTCAGCTTCTTACCGCTCTGTCACATCTACGAACGCACTGGCTCATTTTGCTTCATTTATCTCGGTTTTTCAGTTTACTATGCAGAAAACATGGAGAAAATCGGGGAAAACCTGAAAGAAGTTAAGCCCCATGTTTTCAATACCGTTCCCAGACTTTTGGAAAAAGTGTATGACAAAATTATTGCAAAAGGATATGAACTGACAGGTACAAAGAAAAAGCTCTTTTTCTGGGCCTTGAATCTTGGTTTAAAATATGATCCGGGTAAGGATTTGGGAGCATTGTATAATATTCAGCTCAAAATTGCCAATAAGCTCATTTTCTCAAAATGGAGAGAGGCTTTGGGAGGAAATGTGATGCAGATCAATTCTGGAGCTTCTGCACTTCAGCCAAGGTTAGCGAGAGTTTTCTGGGCAGCTGGTATAAAGGTTTGTGAAGGATACGGATTGACAGAGACTTCGCCGGTAGTTTCGGCATCAGTCGGGACTCAAGATGGTAT
>DATIAI010000270.1:0-6922 GCA_035458065.1 Algoriphagus sp.
CTCAAGTTTTGGAGTATTTAGAAAAATACGACCCCAAAAACTTTGACAAGTTGCCGGACTTTGAGAAGAGATTGCATGAGAAAGCTTTTACCAGAAACAGCGGAGATCCTGATTTTCATCGGGTAGAAAAGATCAAGTACACGGAGAACGGATTAGTACAGGAAGTTGCTGTTCCAAAAGGTGATATTTTCCACCAATTCCGCAAGGATGTCAAAGAAGGGAATCTTCCGGCTGTCAGCTGGCTGGTAGCTCCTCAAAAATTCTCTGACCATCCTAGTGCGCCTTGGTATGGGGCATGGTATGTTTCTGAAGTGATGGACATCCTGACCCAGAATCCGGAAGTCTGGAAAAAGACCATTTTCATTCTCAATTATGATGAAAATGACGGATACTTTGACCATATCCCACCATACGTACCTTCCAATCCCAAGAATTTCGAGGAAGGAATCATCTCCAAAGGGCTTGACGTTTCCGGCGAATACGTGACGATGGAGGAAGAAGTGAAGGCAGGATTTGAAGAAAAAAAATCACGTCAAAGTCCGGTTGGGCTGGGATACCGTGTGCCATTGATTGTCGCCTCGCCCTGGACACGAGGAGGGTGGGTCAATTCCCAAGTCTCGGACATTACTTCCACGATTCAGTTTTTGGAAAATTTCCTCAGTAAAAAGACTGGAAAAAAAGTCATGGAGTCCAACATCAGCACATGGAGAAGGGCAGTTTCAGGTGATTTGACTTCAGCTTTCAGACCCTACCAAGGGGAAGCATTGGAAAGACTGGAGCCAATCGACCGAAATACCTTCATGCAGCTAATTCATAAGGCCCAGTTTAAAGGATTGCCTGATAACTTCCAGGCCATCCCAGCCAGTCAAGCCAAAGAGTGGAGCGAAAGCAGATTGAGGAAAGAAGGGATTTTGCCGGTTCAGGAAACCGGAACCCGGCCCTCCAATGCGTTGAATTATGACCCACGAGTATCGGGAATGCTTCAGGGTGAGGTTTTTTCAATCCGACTGGAAGCTTCCACCGAGTTGTTTGGCAAAGCGGCTTGGGGTTTCCCTTTTCAGGTTTATGCTCCCGGGAAATATCGAAATGCCAAGACCGGGGAATGGGAATCAGCAAGGTCCTGGAACTTCACTGTGAGTCCCGGTGATGCCTTAGAATTTACTTGGCAGCTGAAGGATTTTGAAAACTCTGAATACCACTTGAGAGTCTATGGTCCAAATGGCTTTTACAGGGAGTTTACTGGAAATGCAGAAAGCAGGGGAGTAGTACTGGATTTTCAGCCCGATTTGATGCTAAAATGCCCTCGAAAAGTTACTCTGGTTGCTCAAAGCCAGAAAGATTTATCTGCCCAATTGAAAGAGAATGCTTATCGGACCAATGAGAAGGCATTGGAATTAAAGGCCGGAAAGAAAGTTTCGGAATCCTTGGATTTCGAATCTTCTCAAGGCTGGTATGATTTCAAGGTAGAGGGTCCGGGATTTTCTTGGTCTTATGCCGGAAGATTGGAAAATGGTCTGGAAAGTATTTCGGATCCTTTGTTTGGGATGCAAGTTTAAAGTCTGAATAATGGAAAAAAGGGGAGCAATCTGGCTCCTTATTTAATAAATCAATTTGTAATACAGATGCTTTCCATTTCTTTTCGAGTATTTTCTAGAGACAAAACTAGTTTACGATTCCGACCACCCAAGATCATGTTCATTAGTCAGAAACCTTTATTATGAACACGGGAGAGAGTAAAAAAAAAGATAATTGAGCGCGGTTAAACTAGGTTTTTCGATCAGGTTCAGTTAACTCTTTTTGCAAAGCTGTGCAAAATTCAACTCCATGTGGGGGTTTCAGCATAGTTGCATGATCTCCAGGTAATTGAATGATGCGTATATCTTTTACATAAGGAGACCAGCCAAAAGTTTCAGAATCAGGAATAAAAAATGTTTTCTTTTTAGCCTTAAACAAGGTCATACCAACATCGATATATTCATGCCTGTACTTTTTCCAAGCGTTCATGTTTAAACGCTCGATTTGGCTGATTCGAGCTTTCAGATCGCTGAAATCATCACTTGTAGTTGCTTCTTTATACTTGTTAATCTTTTCTTTAAAATTCTTGACCCTATGGCCCAAATAGTAAATTGGGTCTTCAATAAAAAATTGAAATTCAAAAATAATCATTTTAGAAAACATCTTCATTTTGCCGATTGTGGATTTTGGAAGGTTAATAAAAGGAGAGTTAATGGTATCAATCATTCCCAAAAAACCAACACTTTCTCCTTTGCGCATGAGTTGCTTTGCCATTTCAAAAGCTATCTGACCACCAATTGAATTACCTAAGAGTTTATATGGCCCAATGAATTCCTTTCGTTTTATTTCACTTAAATATACTTCTGCAATCGCTTCAATACTTTCTAGAGGATTTGATTTACTGTTTTGTATCATGGGAGACTGTAAACCCCAAATAGTTTGATCCTCATCCATGTGGTTTTTTAGCGTGTTTATTTCCGAAGGATTAAGACCAACGCCATGAATAAAAAACAACACTTTATCTGGACTGCCATTTTTTATTTTTAATAAAACTCCATTTTCATTTGATCTTATATCAAGGATTTGGTCTAGTCTATCGGAGATGGCGGAAATTGTCGAATATTCAAATAGAAATGAAAGAGGTAAATTTAGAGAGAAATTATTTTCAATTTTAGTTATCAAATCAACAGCTAGCAGGGAATGTCCTCCTGCATGAAAGAAGCTAACATCTATTTTTGAATCAGGAGAAGTTAAGACTTCTTCCCATAGCTCCTTAACTTTTAAGAAGGTGTAACTGTTTTTAGTCTGAACTATTGGTTGCGCTGGTTTATTTTGATTTTCCTTTTCTGTTGGTTTTACTAATAATTTTGCTGTGTTTCTATCTATTTTTCCATTAGGAGTCAATTTAAAATTTTCAACTATAATAAAATGGCTAGGTATCATAAAATTTGAAAGTACCTTAGACAGATTCTGTTTGCAAGTATCAATCCAAGTCGAAGAGTCTATGTTAATATTTTGAAATGAAACAAAAGCGACAAGGCTGTCATCTCCATTTTCATTAACTATCTTCTCAACAATAACATTTTTAACGTCAATATCTTGGGCTATTTGATTTTCTATTTCACCAAGTTCTACCCTTTGCCCTCTAATCTTGACCTGATGGTCAATCCTTCCTTTACAATTAAGCTCGCCATCATCAGTCCAAATTCCGAGATCTCCGGTTTTATAATATCGTCCTTTTTTATTCGGGTGCGGATCAATGGTAAACTTTTCCCGAGTAAGTTCTTCCCTATTTAAATAACCAATTCCAACTCCGTTTCCTCCAATATATATTTCACCAAGCTCTCCTGCCTTGGATACTAAATTTCCTTTTTCATCCAATAAGAAAATATCAGTGCCCTCTACAGGCTTACCAATTGTTACAACTTCTGTTTCAGAAGTAATCTCTTTTATATTGGTGTAAATCGTGGTTTCCGTGGGGCCATAGATGTTGTATACTTTAGCGGCAGCTTTACATAATGCATGGGCTAAGGGTAGCTGCAAGGGCTCGCCTGCGGATATAATTGTCAGATTATTTTGTTTCTCAGTCAGGCCATGTTCTATAATGGACTTAAGGTGAGAAGGTGTGGCAAATAATTTGGTTATCCCTGAGTTTTTTACAGTTTTTACTATCTCGCGAGCATCTCTTCTTTCAAACTGATCCAATAAATGTAGTGTTGCCCCGTATGCAAATGGAAGTACCAATTCCATAAATGACATATCGAATGAAATGGAAGTCAAGCCCAATACAATGTCATCTTTATTTAAGCTGGGAGCTATTCTGAAATGGTGTAGAAAATCAGATAGATTTTTATGAGAAAGCAAAACTCCTTTTGGATTGCCTGTTGATCCAGAGGTATATACAATGAATAGAGGATCATTAGGGTCAGGAAACTTAGTGACGAATTCTAAAGCTTGTTTTGCAGCGTCCTGCTTGTCAATTCGTATCCTTCGATCATTCAAATCGTCCCAGGAGTATACATCATTGTCGGTAATAAAAGCCTTTACATTCACATCAGTAAGCATAAACTTCACACGACCCTCAGGATACTCAGCATCAATGGGCATGTAGCAAGCTCCCAATTGTATCACGGCTAATGCACTAGCTACCAATTCTATAGTTCTATTGAGATGAACCCCGACAATTTGTCCTGGTCCCACGTCTTTCAACAGCAGTTGATTAGAAATGGTATTTGTCAAATCATTTAAGTACTCGTAGGAGTACTCGTTATTTCCGATCTTAAGTGCTAATTTATTTTTATTAGAAATTAACTGCTTTCTTATCAATCTTCCCAGTGGCTGAAAGTCAAGAGGTTCGGCTGGCTTTTTTTCAAATTTAGGACCAATCAAATCAGCTATTTTAGAAATTCTTTCATTAGGATTTTCCAACAATAAATCAATCATTTCCAAATACCGTTCAGAGACTAATTCTATGGTTGGCTTATTGAACAAATGGCTGTTGTAGGTCCAATTCAGAACATAACCATTAGATATTTTAAATAGGTCAAGTATAATTTCGAAGTTTGAAAATGTATTAGGATTATGCATCAGATCGGACTCCAAACCCTCAAATTTCGGAGCAATGGCCATTCCATGATCAATATTAAAAGTGACAGGGATCAACGGAACACGAGATGGATCCCTTTCATACTGGATGTTTTTAATCATTTCTCCAAACGAGATAGAGCTATGCTTCAAGGCTGTAAAATATTCTGACTTTCTAATTCCCAAGTATTCGGAAAAAGTCAAATCCTTTTCTATTTTACTCCTCAAGGGAAGTAAATTGACGCAGTGCCCGATCAAGTGACGCTTATTGAACATTATTTGCCCAGAGATCGGCATTCCTACAATTATATCATCTTGCTTCGTCCAAACATGTAAGAAAATTTCAAAAATCGCCAATAAGGTCAGGTTGGGGCTTGAGCCAAGTTTATCTCCAATGGATCTCAACCTTACAAAGGTTTCATCTGTTAAGTGGTTTTTGTGGACTTCGGAGTCATACGTTCTTATTTTAGGCCTGATATTATCTATTGGCAAATCGAACATGGGAATCGGATTACTTAAACCGGTGCGCCAAAAATCTATCGTTTTCTCATGATTCGAATTTTGAATTGAATTAAAAAATTCCTTCGAATAATCGCTTAATAGGTCAGCCTTTGGTAGACTAGCATCATTTCCTGATAATAGTTCTGAGTATATAGCTCCCAACTCTTCAACCATTACGTTTAAGGACCAGCCGTCAAATATTAAATGATGCCCAGTAAACGTTAATAAATGTTCACGCTCCTCAAGCTTTATTAAGTCAAGCCTATATAATGGGCCTCGGCTATAATTAAAGCTAAATGAGCAGATTTCTTCTAGGTGTTTTTTTATTAGACTTTCTTTCTCAATTGGAGATTTGCTGCTTATGTCAATTTTACTGACAGGTTGATCGTAGGTCTTGAATACGATAAATTTCTTGCCATTTGGACTTACTATTGAACGCATTGCCTCATGCCTCTCGATCACTTTATTAAAAGCGACCTCCAATAGTTCCACAGAAAGATCTCCTTTTAGATTTAATGAAACAGATGCATTGAATGCTTTGCTAGCCTCTTCACCCCCAAATTTGCATTCAAGCCAAATTTCGATTTGGGACGGCGTAGTTGAAATCTCTTTTTCTATTTCAGGATCTTCTGTAAGGGGATTTTTTATGTTTTTCGACATAGTGGTGCTTAATTAAAAAAAAGTAAATATTCATTGAATTTTCTTCATAACAATAGCGAACCTTATTTATACATTCAAACGTCAAAATTGTTTGAAAATATAAATATTTGCTGCTTACTTTAAATTACCGAGAGAAGTTCTTGGTCCAACCTTTGATATTATTGGAAAATCATTTCCGGAATAAATCAAGAAGCTAGAGGTTGTAATTCGTGCAGATCAAGTTATGCCGAATTAGTAATATTAGGAAACACTAGCTAACCGACATGATAGTTAATGAATCTCTAATGCAGAACATCTTGAAGTAAGATAGCAAAAGAAATTGATTGCATCAACCTTCAAAAGGCAAATGATGCCTCAATTCGTCGGTACTGGATGAATTGGGATATCATAATGTAAACCTGCAATTTTATAGCAGATTTTTTTTGATCATTTTTTCGGACTAGTATGCAAGAAAGTCTATTTGAGCACCGTTTGGGATCAGATTTTCTGTTCATGTGTAAAGGAAATTGGTGGGCAAAAGGAAAACTCTTAAGGTGTCCTTGTTGCATTGACATGATTCTGTCGCCGTTCCTGCCTTAAGCTGGTCGAGATTTGCAATCCCGAACTCCGATCATTGGCTTTGCAATCCTAAAATGCTAATTCCATGGTAAATGTCTGGACAAAAAAATCAAATCCTTTTCATGGACTATTTATACCTGATTTCCATCACTTCAAAAACTCTGTCCTCTTTAGCCAACTTTAGGATTGCCTTTTCGGAGACTTTCTTGCCGATCAAAATCTTTGCAATGGGAGAGATAAAGGATATTTTGTTTTTGGCGATATCTGCTTCGTCCACACCCACTATCTGATAGGTCTGAAATTTTGAGCTTTTCCCGATTTTGAGTGTCACTGTTGCTCCAAATCGGATTTCATCTTTTGGTTGTTCGCTCAATGAAATGATTTTTGCAGTGGAGATTCGTTCATCCAGCAAATTGATTTTCGCATTGATAAAATTAGAAGCGATTCGTTTTTCCTGTTCTAATGAAGCGTCCAGAGCGACCTTTTCATCTATCAGTGCTTGTCTTTCTGCAAGCAATTCCGCCATTCCATTTTCAGTGATGTAATTGGTAACCCCATCCGGTAAATCCGCTCTTGGTGGCACAAGAGGAGTTTCTTCCTGATC
>DATIAI010000271.1:0-9842 GCA_035458065.1 Algoriphagus sp.
TATTTCTTGGAAAGAAGAAATAAACTTTCCCAAATGGGAGAAATTTACCCACAGCCATAATTATAAAAGGCCTGTCAGGTTTTGAAAACTGACAGGTCTTTTTTTCGAAGATTTCCAGAAAATTGCTCCAGAAAATCCATCAGATATTCAGGTGCATATTATTTATCCAACAAGCTATTCCACCAACTTCACCTGGAGAACTTCGGCTGCATCCACATTGAAAAACTCCCTGTGAACATTAAACTCCTTTTCATCTCCCATCGGGTGTTTAGCAAGGTAGGTTCCATCCTCTTGCATGACATAGGAATTCACATTGTCCTTGAGGTTGAAAGCTATGATATTCATCAGTTGCTTTTCAAGTAAAGGTGATTCCACTTTGAAAAGTGATTCCAGCCTTTTATCAAAACTTCTCACCATCATATCCGCGCTTCCGGAATAAGTTCGGGTGATTCCTTTATTATGGAAATGATAAATTCTACTGTGCTCCAGAAAATCTCCCACCAGTGAAAGCACTTCGATGTTTTCACTCAATCCTGGTCTTCCAGGTCTCAGGCAACAAATTCCCCTTACGATCAATTTGATAGTAACTCCAGACTGCGAAGCACGGTAAAGCGCATAGATTATTTCAGAATCCTCAAGTGAATTTACCTTGATAAAAATGCCTGAAGGAATGCCATTTCTGGCATTGTCAGCTTCCTCCTCAATGTATTGGATCAACTGATTCCGCATGTCGCGAGGCGCAGTGATCAGATTTCGATAGGTGCTAGGTACCGAGTGACCTGTGATAACATTGAAGAATTCCGAGACATCGTTTGCCAAAGTTTCATTGGTAGTCAAAAGTCCAATATCCGTGTAAAGTCGGGCGGTATCCTCATTATAGTTTCCGGATCCCAAGTGGACATACCGTGTAATTTCCGAATCATCTTTTTTCACAATCAATAACAACTTGGTGTGAGTCTTAAGATTGGAGATTCCATAAATCACAAAACAACCAGCCTTTTGAAGTTTTTTTGCCTCCCGAATATTGTTCTCCTCATCAAATCTTGCTTTTACTTCGAAAAGCACGGAAACGTGTTTCCCATTTTCTGCGGCCCTTAGAAGCGTTTTGGTAATTCTGCTCTCTTTGGCCAAACGGTAAATAGTCATCTTGATCGCCATCACATCCGGGTCGTCTGCAGCTTTTTCGATCAAATCCAAAATAGAATCGATGTTATTGTATGGATGGTGAAGCAGGATGTCTTTTTCCTTCAAAATCTCAAAAATATCTGCTCTGCCTTCCTCAGGATACGATAAAGGTTTAACTGGTTCAGGTATCTGAGGAAGTCTTTCACGGAATCTCTTATTGCCGACAATCTGCCAAAGTCCGGTAAAATCAATCATACTGGCTCTTTTTACAAGAAAAACAGAATCTGGTCTCAGATTCCATCGCTCCAGCAAAGAGTTGAGCATCCATTTGGAATAGCCTTCCTCAATTTCAATTCTTACCACCCGCCCGGTCTTTCTTTCCATCAGTTTACGCTTCACTTCCTCCAGGAAATTTGCGTCCATGTCTTCACTTTCCTCCAGAGTAAAATCGCCGTTTCTGGTGATTCTGAACATACTGACTGATTCAATTTCCACATTTCGGAATAGAGAAACGATGTTTTCCCGGATCACTTCTTCGATTGGAACCAAAGTCAGTGAGTTTTCACGCTCCACCTCAAAGAACCTGGGAATATTCGCGGGGATCTGTACAAAACTCATTTTCCGCATATCCTTTCGCTCACCCGGACTCGTGGTGACCACTCCAAAAACCAGGAGCTTATTCATCAAAATCGGGAAGGTCCGATAGCCGTCATAGACCATCGGGGTAAGCATTGGATATATTGCTTTGAGAAAGTATTGTCTGACTTTTTCCTGTTCCTCTTCGGTTAACTTGGAAACATTACATACAGTAATACCTTCCCGATGAAGTTCAGGAAGGATGACTTGGGTAAAATGATCATGCTGGTCCTGATGAAAACGCTGGCAGTCCTTCATCAGCTTTTCTTTGAAAGGCTCCTCACGAAGGCCTGAATAATCTACCCTCTCCTTTTCATAGTCCAGGTAGTTATATAAGGAACCGACCCGGATCATGAAAAACTCATCCAGGTTTGAAGCGGTAATCGCTAAAAACTTAAGCTTTTCAAAAATTGAGCGTTGTGTTTTTTTGGATTGATCCAGCACCCGCTCATTAAATTTAACCCAACTCAAATCCCGGCTTACGAGATCACTCTTCTGAATTATGGATTCATATTTATCTCCAACTGCCAATTTCATCTGTTTATAATTTGGTTTTTAAAGGCCATCCCGATAGCTATCGGGAGAATCTCGCAGAATTGAATTCCATCTCACGTATACCAACTGTGACTTCCTCGATTTCATTACATTCAAAATTCAGGTAAAAAGCATACTATTACTCAACCTGATCAAATAGGTAATTTAATTATTATTCAAAAAAAGGGGCCTGAAAAGCCCCTTCTTTATCAGGTATCGATTTTCGCGTATTTCGCGTTTTTCTCTATAAAATCCCTTCGGGGAGCGACTTCATCCCCCATTAGCATACTGAACAAGTGATCTGCTTCAGCCGCAGAATCAATATTCACCTGCTTAATTGTTCTCACATTAGGATCCATGGTAGTGGTCCACAGCTGTTCCGGGTTCATCTCTCCAAGACCTTTGTACCGCTGAATACCCACACTGTCTTCCTTACCATCTTTAGCCATGTCCGCTGTCAGAAGTTTTCTTTCTTCCTCTGTCCAGCAGTATCGCTCATCCTTTCCTCTTTTCAAAAGATAAAGTGGTGGCAAAGCAATGTAAACATAGCCATGCTCGATCAAAGCTCTCATATATCTGAAGAACAAAGTCAAAATCAAGGTCCGGATGTGGGAACCGTCGATATCAGCATCCGTCATGATGATGATTTTGTGATATCTGAGTCCGGACATGTCCAGTTCTTTGTCATCATTGGCAGTTCCAAACTTAACTCCGAGAGCTGTCAGGATGTTTTTGATTTCCTCATTGTCGTAGATTTTGTGCTCATGGGCTTTTTCCACGTTGAGGATTTTTCCCTTAAGCGGTAAAATGGCCTGAAAATCACGATCACGACCTTGCTTTGCAGATCCGCCTGCAGAGTCTCCTTCGACTAGATAAAGTTCACAGATGGTCGGATCAGAGTTGGCACAATCGGCAAGTTTACCGGGAAGTCCACCGCCACCGAGAACACTTTTACGCTGCACCATTTCACGGGCTTTTCGAGCCGCATGACGAGCCTGCGCTGCCAAAATTACCTTGCCGACAATGGTTTTTGCTTCTTTGGGATGTTCTTCCAACCAGCTTTGAAGCGTTTCTGAAACAGCACTATCCACTGCACCGACGACATCAGAGTTGCCTAGTTTTGTTTTCGTCTGACCTTCAAACTGAGGTTCCTGAACTTTCACAGAAATCACAGCCGTCAAGCCTTCACGGAAATCATCTCCGGAAACCTCCAGCTTGAGCTTATCCAACATGCCGGACTTATCTGCATAAGACTTCAAGGTCCGAGTCAAGGCCCTTCTAAATCCGGTCACGTGGGAACCACCCTCGTAAGTATTGATGGTATTGACATAGGAAACCACGTTTTCAGCATAGGAGCTGTTGTAGTTCATGGCAACCTGAACAGGTACTCCGTTTTGATCTGATTCTATGTAAATGGGGTAATCGATGATTTTTTCGCGAGTTTCATCCAGGTACTGAACAAACTCCACCAATCCACCTTCAGAATAAAACTCATCCGATTTCGGCACTCCATCTTCCACTTCTCTTAAATCCGTAAGTGTAATCCTGATCCCTGCATTTAAGAAGGACATTTCTCTCAAGCGGTTGGCAATAGTCTCATACTTGAATTCAGAAATGACAAAAATGCTTGTATCCGGCTTGAAATGGATGATTGTTCCTCTTTTATCAGTAGTTCCGATTTGGCGGGCAGGATATTGTGGAACCCCGATTTTGAACTCCTGTTCAAAAATAACCCCATTGCGGTGAACTGTCGCCTTCAAATCTGAGGACAAGGCATTGACGCAGGATACACCCACTCCGTGAAGTCCACCGGAGACCTTGTAGGTATCCTTGTCAAATTTACCACCCGCGTGAAGCACAGTCAAAACAACCTCAAGAGCTGATTTCTTCTCTTTCGGGTGCATGTCAGTCGGAATACCCCGACCGTTGTCCTCAACAGTGATAGAATTGTCTTCATGAACGGTGACATGGATGGTATCACAATGTCCTGCAAGTGCCTCATCGATGGAGTTGTCCACGACTTCCCAAATCAGGTGGTGAAGACCCTTGACACCGATATCTCCAATATACATCGCAGGTCTCTTTCGAACTGCCTCCAGGCCTTCTAATACCTGGATATTATCCGCTGAATAATCAGTGGAATTCTTATGTTTTTCTTCACTCATATTTTCTGGAAAAACCCCTCTAAACGGGCGTAGAAAGGTGATTTTGTGTTCATTTTTAGATTCTGCAAGGTAGGCAAAAAAAGTCACTTATCCCAGCTTTCTTCAAAACTCAATTGAAGTCAAAACAACCGAAAAATTCGGATGAATTCGAAGAGACGAATCAAAATTGAGATGTACTCAACATCACCAGATTGCAAGCCGGCAATACCTCGATTCCGGCTTCTTTTGCACTTTTGAAAAAATCAGGGTTTTCGGTGCCGGGATTAAAGATGATACGTTTGGGTTTCAATCCGATCAAATATGCCATCCATTCTTCTTGGTGGCTTGGACCAATATAAAGGGTGATGGTATGAATGTCGTTCAGTTCAGGCTTAGCTCTCAGATCAAGAATTTCTCTGCCAAAAAGTTCGCCTTTTTTGATTCCAATTGGGATGAATTCCATTCCTCTTTCTGCGAACATTTTTGCTGCAAAATAGGCATAGCGGGAAGGGTTGGTCGTTGCGCCAACGATCAAAGTTCTCTTTTCCTTAGCTTTTTCGCTTTCCATAGATCCGATCTCTCACAAAAGTGTCCATATGCCGGTGCTTTTTGCTTTCATATATATCCGAAAGCGTAATCATAATCCCCGTCTCCTCCACTTCACCAAACTCATCATTGAGTGCTGTTCCAAACGTCCGCATGGTCGGAGAAAGATTCATATACGTATTGATCAAAGGCGGAATATTCTCACCAAGTGAACGAATCTTCCCATTCAGATATTTGTATCCCTCCTTATAATCCAGATTTTGAAATGGATTAGGTTGTGATGCAATGTCTGTCTCATAGCTCAACTTCAGGTGTTCTTTTGGCTTGACAAGACCCTCATAATCAGGGAAATAATGATTCATGAAGAAAAGCAAAAGATCTCGACCTTCTCTATTGTAATGTGGATACATGGTCACTTTTCCGAAAAGATATTTGACATCCGGATTTAGCAAAACCACTGCCCCCAACCCATCCCAAAGGTTATCCAAACTGAACAATCCCTTGCGGTTGTCCAGGCTTGGCTGATACATCGGCTGGACAAAAGATCTGCCCAACTCCAAGGTATAAGGGATGTATTCTTTGATGAATTTTTCTGAAAAATCGAACAGATGTGTTGTCGAGAGATTAATAGATCCGTCTGGTTCGATCGCCTTTTTACACATAATCACCCGATATCCGGCGACGATTTCCTCATCCTCCGGATTCCAGGTGATCAGTTGATCGTAGCAATTTTCACAGGTGTCATTGTCGTCGAGATCCACTTCCATGCCGGTTCCTCCCCCGGCTGCCCTAAAAGTCAATTCTCTCAACCTCCCAATCTCTTGAACGATATTTGGTGCGTTATGGAAATTCACCAGGTAAACAAGGTTGTCCCCGTTGTTGGTGTATCGGAGAAAGCGCTCAGGAGTCAGTTCTTTTTTTAGCAGACTTCGATCTACAGCTGAAATAATCGGCATTTCATTATTCATGTCTTTCTCCCAGTTTATAAACCAAATCTTTCATATACTCTGCCCACTGAACTTCAGTTTTTTCAGAAGAGAAAAAGTCATGAGAAACGGGTTTTCCAACCCGAATTTCAACTTTTTTCCCTCGTTGCTTATACATTTCGTCGACAAGCCAAAACATCTCAATATTGGCTTTTATTCCTATTTTCTTTCGCCAGTTGGCAAGATTGTAAAAAAACTCAGAATTCCTCCCTTCGATATGGCAGGGGATCACATCCAACTGATATTTTTTTGCTTTGGTGATAAAGCTTTTTTTCCATGGAAGATCTTTGATTTGCCCATCCTGCTTTCTGGAAACCAAGCCAGCCGGGAAAATCAAAACAGCAAATCCCTTTGAATATGCTTCCTCAATTCGCTGATTGGCATCTTTTGAGTTTTTTCCAAACTTATTAACTGGTACAAAAATCGGATCGAAATTATCAAAGCTCATCAGGAGATCGTTGACCAAAAACCTTACATCAGGTCTGACTTTACCTATGGCATGCATAAAAGCAATTCCGTCCATTCCTCCCAGCGGATGATTGGAAGCCAAAATCACCCCCCCGGTTTTTGGAATATTCTCCCCTCCGATCAACCTGACATCCATTTCAAATTCACTGATCAGCGCATCGGCAAAATCAAGTCCTTTTTGATTCTGATGATTATTCAATATCGAATTAAGCCACTCTTCGTGAGTGACACGCTTGATGTAATTCAAAGCAAACCCCGGAATCCATCTTAGGAGTTGGGGATTTTTAGAGTGGATGGCTTTTTCGATATCTATAAATTTCTTTGACATAGGGTCAAAAAATTGTGAAGCACAAGTTGTAATCGGAGGAAAAATTAAAATTTTCACAACGGATTATTCCAAAAGTACAAAAAATAAGCCTTTGCAATTGGTTCACAAACGAGACTAAAACTAGATTCCTGAAAACCAATAGCCTAGATTTTATGTTCGGACATCAAACCACATAATTCATGAATTTAGTACTAACAGGAAGCACTTCCGGGATTGGTTGGGAGACTTTGAAGGCCTTGCTTCCGGATTTTGATACGGTTTTACTACCGGTAAGAAACATGGAAAAGGCTCAAAAAAGGATCGCTTCCTTAGCGGGTAAGGAAAAAATCAAACTCATTCCCATGGACTTGAGTGAGATGAAAAGTGTAAAGACTGGCGCAAAAGAAATTCTCAAATTAACTGATCAAATCAATGTGCTGATCAACAATGCTGGAGGCATGTATCCTGCGGGAAAATCAACCTCCGATGGCCTGGATATGACTTTTGCCACCAATCATTTGGGTCATTTTTTATTGACCAAGGAATTAATGCCTGCTCTGAAAAAAGGTAAGGCCAAAATCATTAATGTAAGCTCCGAGGCACATCGATTTTCGGGAGACCCCAGCAAGGATTTCGGATTGAAAAAATCCTCTAATACTGGCTCGGCCTATGCAAAGGTAAAATTGTATAATATTCTCTTTACCAAAGAATTAAAAACAAGATTTGAAAGTGAAGGAATAAGTTCATATTCACTTCACCCCGGAGCTGTAAAAACCGCTTTTGGATCTGAAACTTCAGGATTGGCCAAAGCCATCATCCGTGTCACCCAACTCTTTTTCATCAGCCCAAAAGCCGGGGCCCAAACGACCATATTTCTCGCAAAAGCTCCAAAAGACCAACTTCGAAACGGGGGTTATTACGTCAGGAAAAAGGCAAAATCTCCAAGTAGAACTGCTCTAAATCAACATCTTTCATCCCTACTTTGGAACTATAGCGAGGAGATTTTGAAGTCCAAAGGATTTTAAGTCATTATTCTGCCCAGATCAATTTGGCTCAATGCTTAACCCAAAATGCCACTTGCTATTTGAATATCTCTATTTTTGACCCATGAATTCGAGCATGACTCAGCATGTCATGCATTGGGAGGATTTCAACCGATGCGAGAATCCATGTGGCCTTAATGAATTAATTAAAATCACATGAAATCGAGCAAAAAGCAATCGACACACAGAGACACACCTACCCTGCGAGATTCTCCCGAAAAACATCGGAATGGCTTTTGAAAAACAGATTTAAACACATGAAAGAAACCATCCTCTCACTCTGCCCTGGTCCTTGGCCTGATTACGAACTGATCGACACAGGAGGGTTTGAAAAATTGGAGCGAATCGGAAAATATATCCTCAGCCGTCCAGAGCCTCAAGCCATTTGGGACAAAAGTCTGCCGGAATCCGAGTGGAGAAGCCTTGCGCATGCTCACTTTGCAAAGGAAAAAAACAACCCTGAAAAAGGTCAGTGGCAGCAAATCAAGTCCATGCCACACAATTGGTCTATCAACTATGAAAATGCCGATGGACTGAAAATGACTTTAAATCTTGCCCAAACTTCCTTTAAACATATCGGACTTTTCCCGGAGCAAGCTGTCAACTGGGATTATTTGTACCAAAAAATCAAAGCTTTCCCAGGTCAAAAACCTAAAGTTTTAAACCTATTCGCCTACACTGGAGCCGCGAGCGTGGCCTGCCGGGCTGCTGGTGCTGAGGTTACTCACCTCGATTCGGTCAAGCAGGTCGTCACTTGGTCCAAACACAACATGGAGTCATCCGGACTGGATGGAATCCGATGGATGGTAGACGACGCCATGAAATTCATCAAGCGGGAAGCCCGTCGCGGCAATATCTATCAGGGAATCATTCTGGATCCTCCGGCATATGGACGTGGTCCGGAAGGTGAAAAGTGGATCCTCGAGGAGCAAATCAATGACATGTTGAAAACCTGTGCAGAGATTTTGGATCCAAAAGACCATTTCCTTTTGCTCAATATGTATTCCCTGAGTTTCTCTTCCCTGATCGCTGCCAACTTGATCAAATCTAATTTCGGTGAGGTGAAAAATCCCGAACAAGGTGAACTCTATTTGGAAGAAAAACAGGGTAAAAAACTTCCATTGGGCATTTTCTTTCGCTTTTCCAGTTTTTGACCAAGGTTTAAAGAATGAATAACCGCCAGCTTTTCCTTTCTCATTTGGCTCAGACTACTGACTTTCCATTGCTTATTGAAGTGGAAAAGGCTGAGGGAATCTATCTTTTTGGTCCAAATGGGGAGAAATACATTGATCTGATATCTGGAATCAGTGTAAGCAATGTGGGACACCGACACCCAAAAGTAATCGGAGCGATTCAGGAGCAATTGGACAAATACCTCCATCTGATGGTTTACGGAGAATATGTTCAGACTCCTCAAACACTTTTGGCAAAAGCCCTATGCGATACTTTGCCCCCACATCTTGACAATGTGTATTTGGTTAACAGCGGATCAGAAGCTGTCGAGGGAGCTCTGAAACTTGCCAAGCGCTTTACTAACCGGAGAGAAATCATTTCCTGTGTCAATGCCTATCATGGCAGCAGCCACGGTTCTTTGAGTGTCGGTGGAAACGAAATCTTCAAACGAGCCTATCGCCCCCTTCTGCCCGGAATCAGCCACATTCAGTACGGGAAAAATTCAGATTTGGAAAAAATCACTTCTGAAACAGCTGCTGTAATTTTAGAAACCATTCAAGGAGAAGCAGGAATTCGCGTTGCGGAAATGGATTATTTCAAAGCTTTGAGAAAAAAATGTGACGAAACCGGAGCACTTTTGATTTTGGATGAAATCCAGGCAGGGTTTGGTCGGACAGGGAAATTCTGGGCATTTGATCATTTTGACATCATTCCGGATATCTTGGTTTGTGCCAAAGGAATGGGTGGTGGGATGCCAATTGGGGCGTTTATCGCCAACAAAGAAGTAATGGGTGCTTTAAAGAACAACCCGCTTTTGGGTCATATCACCACTTTTGGAGGACATCCGGTCAGTGCAGCCGCCTCCTTGGCAACAGTTAGG
>DATIAI010000272.1:0-3901 GCA_035458065.1 Algoriphagus sp.
ATGACCATTGAAAGTATCAAGTGATTTACAAGCCAGTAAGGGGAAGGCCGTTTAAATATTTCATTTGCGGACAGGGTCTCCTGCACGGTTCTTGTTAAAAGGTGGATCAGTGATTCTTGACTCAGAACTGATTATTGGCACTCGAAAGATTTGATGGAAAATTGTGTAAAAAACATAAAGATTTTAGGATTGAAGGTTGAAGACCATATTTCGGCAATGTTGGCCTATTGGGACAAAAATTTGGTGTGTCGATTTGCGAACTCAGCCTATTTGGAATGGTTTGGGAAAACCAAAGAAGAGATGGTAAACAAAATCACAATTGAAGAATTGTTGGGTCCTTTGTATGAAAAGAATCTTCCCTACATTTCCGGTGCTTTGAACGGGGAAATTCAAACCTTTGAACGGGAAATCCCTTTGCCTAAAGGCGGCACCCGACATTCTCTGGCCAATTATTACCCTGATATTGTAAACGGAGAAGTGATGGGTTTCTTTGTTCATGTTGCAGATGTAACACCATTGAAGTTAATGGAGTTGGAAATGCATAAAACAAATAAAAAAGTTCAGGAACAAAATAAACGGCTTCTGAATTTTTCAAATATTGTATCCCATAATTTAAAATCGTACTCGAATAATCTTTCATCTATTCTCGATATTTATAGCAAAGCTACTACAGAAGATGAAAAAAACTTAATGTTTGATTTACTCCAAAATATTTCAAAAGGATTTAGCTCTACAGTCAACCAATTGAATGAAATTACAAAATCCCAAAATCTTGCTAGATTAAATCCGGAAAGAATTAATTTGAATGAACTTATAGCGAAATTACAAATGACAATGCTTGTTCAAATTAAGTCCTCCAATGCAATTGTTGAAAACAAAATAAATAAGGATATTAACATACTGGCTAACCCTGTATATATGGAAAGTATTATCCTGAATTTGTTGACAAATGCAATCAAATATAGACAGGAGACAAAACAGCCGGTTATTGAAATTTCCTGTACACAGGTGTCTGATAAATCAATTCTGAAAATAAAGGACAATGGTAAAGGAATAAATTTGGAGAAACACGGTGACGATCTATTCGGGATGTATAAAACATTTCACGGAAATCCGGATGCTGAAGGAATAGGATTGTTTATTACTAAGTATCAAATTGAGACGATGGGTGGACAAATTCATGTAGAAAGCAAAGAAAATGTTGGAACCACTTTTACACTTACTTTCAATTAGAAACTCATAAAGTGTTTTAGGAAGATTCTTCCCGCTATTCAGAAATGAAGTTAATTCCTTCTACTTCAGCCTGATGTACTTCTCCGTGATAATCTGATCTACTCCCAGTTCCACGATTTTTTCCACTCCGGTCTGGATCAAAGTATCCTGTTTGATAGTTACCTCAAATTCAAATTCATGGCCTTCCCATTCCCTGAGACTAAAATATTCCAGATGTTCCCGGTAGGTATTACCATCAAGGGTATAGCTTCCCGCACCTGCGGAAAACACTGCGGATGAATCCTGACCTTTGTTAAGGTCATGCCGGAAGAAGCTGAAATGGCTTTCATTGATGATTTTGATAAAACTCTGGCCCTGTGTGTAATCCACCACAGTGGTATCAGATCCACGGATAGTGGTTCCAGAAATCAGTTTCCAGGTACCCATCAGGGGCAGGGCGGTTTTGGAATTTGTTGCTTCCGGAGTAGGGGAGCAGGCTACAAGGGTTATAGCCAACAAAAGGAGGTAGAATTGATTTTTCACCTGGGTTAGAAGTAATCTGGTTAGTTAAGATTTGAATTCATCTTCCTCGAAATGTCTTTTAGCGCAAGGTCTAATTCTTTTGCCGAAACTTCCAGGTTTTGGATTAGAAGCAGTTTTTCTTCAGGATCTATTTCTTCCGGAGCCTGAAGTAGGTTGGCAATTCCCATAATTCGGGCAAGTGGTGCCCGTACCAAATGGGACTGTTCTGAAGCCAATTCTCTCAACTGCCGGTTATTTGACTCCAGAGCATCCAAAAAGTGGGATTCTTCTGTAATATTTTGAAATGCCACAATGTATTCTGGCTCCCGCTTTTTCTTGTTTTTCAACAGCACTGCATATCCCCTGATGATGATTTCTGTGCCTTCTTTGGAAAGTAGGTGCTTGTTGAATACGAATCCTTCGTTTGTACCAATTTCGGCTATCCTCAGAAGTTCCTGGGTATCGAGGTCCTTTCGATGGGCTGGAGTATAGTAATTAATATGCCTGCCGATCAATTCCTCTGCCGTATACCCCGTAATGGTGACAATGTTGGGACTCACGTGGGTAAAGAACCCCTGAGAGTCCAGTTTAAGTATACCCAGATTGGGATTGGAAAAGAGAAGTTCCAACTCCTGATTACGCCCACTGATCCTGTCCGCCAGATTTTTGATCAGAAAGTAAAGCATAAGGCTGGTGACCAAAACATAGAAAATGCCCTTGTAAAGCTGGAATCTTGACATTTCCCGTGTATTGTCGCTAAAAATGTATTCCGTAGCCCGGTCACTGAAAAATATCCACGCGATTCCCACAATCAGATAAGTGAGGCAAATGGTTTTGGGATTGTTGACCGAAAGTAACTTCGACATTCAAATATTGGCGGAAATATGGCCTCAAAATACTTGAAGTTTAGGTAAAAAGGAGAATGATTTACATAAAATTATGGAGGCAGTTAGAATAGATACATTAAAAAGTTAACTCGGATTGAAATCCCAATTCTAATTTATCCCTTACTGTCCTGGATTTTATACCAAGCAGATTATAGATATTCTTGAACATTTTTATAATTGAGGCAGCTCAATTGGATTCGGGAGCCTCGTAAATCTTTTCAATAAAAAATAAATCTTCTTGACTGTTTTCCGAAATGCTTAATTTGAAATCGGTAAAGGTTTGAATGCAAGATTCTTCCGATTATATTCAATCAACCATGAAGTTTTAAATTAAGCTTTCTTTTGGCCCCGGAGAATTCCAGGCAATCAACCAAGGATGACTATTCACGCCGACAAAACACATAAAAATCAAAGTCAACATGCGGGGTTTGAGTCGGCACCTAAGAAAATCGGTCAGGAAACTGAGTTGATAGCAGAGGATATCGGTTCTGAAAACATCACTCAGAGAAAACTGGGCGAAAAGGCAAATCAGAGTCCACAGGTAAAGCAGCTGGAAGCTTTTCAGGAAATTGCCAACCATTATCCCAAGACAAATCAATCTTTCCAGTTTCAGGAAATGAGAGGAGGGGATCCCATGGCTGATCTCCCCAAACGCTCGTTTATCCGAACATGGGTAACCCTGGTTATGGTTTTTTCAGCTTTTTTGACGTTTGTTCCTATATATAATTGCACTCAAATTAGACTTTAACACATGCATTTTCCCGTAATTTTTAACAAAAACAGGATTTGATGAAATCAATCGAAAGGCTTTTTATTTGGATTTTCTGGGCTGTCATTATTGGACTTTCTTTTTACTTCTTCCTTGAAAATGTTGCTGTTTACCTTACCGGATTCAGAAGCAGCAGCTTTACCCAAAATCCATTTTGGGTTTTTCTCCATCTTATCGGTGGATCACTTGCGCTATTTTTCGGCCCGGTTCAATTTTCCACCTGGATCAGGAATAAAAACTTACCCTTTCACCGGCTCTCCGGTAAACTATATATTCTCGGGGCAATCATTGCAGGGATTTCAGCACTTCGTTTATCATTAATTAGCTCCTGTGAACCATGCAGGGTTTCATTGTTCATTTTGGCTGTCCTGGTATTAATAACAACTATTTCTGCCTGGTGGGCCATTAAAAACAAAAATGTGACAGCCCATCGTCAATTTATGGTAAGAAGCTATATCTGTGTATTTTCATTTGTGGCTGTTCGGATAGGAAGTCTTTATCCGATGGACTT
>DATIAI010000273.1:0-3281 GCA_035458065.1 Algoriphagus sp.
ATAAAACATATGCCTACAATCCAGTTGGCCAGAAGAACACCTAAGGAAAGACGCTTGCTCATAATTAGAAAACCTTGTGAATATTACAAAAAACAAAATTATATCTCATCAGGTTTCTGTTGAAAAATGTTAAATGGCAAAAAATTAATGGAAAGCAGAATTGAATTTAACGGCGATCCGAGACCAATTTCTTCGATTACCTTAGCCACTTAGCTCGCTTCTATCATTGAGTTTTAGGAATTATCCAGGGTTGGTAATCTTGGTTTTAATCCGCCTCACTGTAATCACTTCAGGTGATATCTTTTGACCAACTCCAGCAATTTCTCAAACACTTCGGTATTTTCATAAATCCCCCGAAAATCCCCGGAATGGGCACCATAGGCAAATACCGGAACCATAATACCAGTGTGATCGTCGCTATGAAAGGCAAGTTCTACTTCTCCGGATTGGAGATTTCCTTGAGGTATTGAAACTCCCCCGGTTTCATGATCTGCTGTGATTATCAGGAGAGTTCCAGGATTTTGGTCAGCATATTTGACCATTTCACCTATCAAAATATCAAAGTCAAGCATCTCTGTCACAATCGTTGAAGTGCTGTTGGCATGCCCTCCCGAGTCAATCATTGCAGATTCAATCATCAGGAAAAAAGCAGTGTTCTTTCTACCAAGATATTCCAATGCTTCCATTGCGCTTGTTTTCAGAAAATCCCCTCTCCCATTTTCAATTGAAAGATTTGATCCCTCAGCCGAAAAATATCCAACCCGACTCGAACTGGAATTCCCAACCTCCTTCAGGTCATCCAATAGTTCAAATCCTCCATTTTCTAATTCCTCCAAACGATTCACCCCAAATCGCGTGAAATCCTTTTGTCCACCACCAATAAACAAATCGAGTTGACTCTTAGGCAGCCAGGCTGCTATATCATTGGCGTCATCCCTTTCCGAATGGTGGGCATAAAAAGCAGCTGGAGTTGCGCCTGTGAGTTGATCCGTGGTGATGATACCCGACAAAAACTGGTATTCCTTAAGAATGTCCGGAAGATTGCGAAGGGTATCTCCTTCTTGGCCGATTCCCAAAGCCCGATTATTAGCTTTCTTACCCGTGGCATAAGCAGTTGCCCCAGCTGCGGAATCAGTTGTAAAATCATCTGAAGCCTGAGTCTTGATCAAGCCCATGTTTTTGAGTTGAGCAAGATTCAGATCACCTCCATTTGCAAAAAGTCCGGCGGAAATCTGAGCCAGTCCATTTCCGTCACCGATCAGGAAAATGATGTTCTTCACCGGATTTTCCTTTCCGTCAAATTCAAAAGTCGGTTGGTAAACCTGATGCTTTAGCTCTGTGGCAAACACATTTCGGTCGAGTGAACTGAGGTAAGTTTTAGCATTTCCCGGCTGATCGGTGTTAATAAAATCCACTCCCATTTCGTGAAAAGCCCTCCAAGCAGATTTGCTGTCAGGAGACGCCCAAAATCTTACAGGTTTTTCAAAAGAATGAACCAGGGAAATAAATTCCTCCAGCTTTGTCTTTTCAGCAGCTACGATTCGGCCTTTTCCATTCCAGCGCGAAAATTGGCTGAAGCTCAAACTCACCATCCCTATCTTTTCCCAAGGAAGTTCAGAAGTCAATACTTTGCTTTGATAATCAAAAAAGATCCACTCCGGATATTTTCCATAATCCTCCGGTTTGGGTCGGTTTCCCGAAATGATCAACTTTATCCCATTGGGATTTTGAGAGGAATAAAGCATTTCCTCAAATTCAGAAGCATCTTTTACCACCTGATCCAGTGTGGCATAGCCCTCTGTTTTGCAATCAATCAGGAGATGAAAATCAAAATCCCCGATCATTCCAATGTTTTTGGCTTTTTGGATAGGCTCCAGATAAAGCGACTTCAAAGTCAGTTCCGGTTTGATGCTCTCCCTTTCATGGGCAACCATCAGACTTCCATCCTGCAAAATCACATCAACTTCAATTGATGTGGTTCCAGCACCGAAAGCCTCCCAAAATGGAACATTCCTCAGGTAATCATTGTGGGAATGAAGCTTGAAATCATGTTGGGAAAAAGAAGCAAGAGGCAGAAAAAAAACAAGGAAGGCAATTTGTAGGAGATTCTTCATGCCCAAACTTACCTCCTAACTTTTAAAATTCCTCCGCACTTTCATTTACAAAATGTTAAGTAATTTCTCTCCACCAAACTGAAAATTCCTGATCGGCATCCTGAAGTCTGACCTTTTCCCCGATTTTTGGAGTGATCAGGTTCAAGCCCACCGTCGCGTTATTTTGAACGATCATTTCCAGAGGTTCATCCCAGGGATGATTTGCCAAAACAAACTTGCCGGAATGAACCGGAAGTACCCGCTCAGCGCGGAGATCCCGGGCAGCAAGGAGGATTTCTTCTGGCATCATGTGGACGTATCGCCAACTTTTGTCGTATTGCCCGTTGTCAAGAATTGCCAAGTCGATTGCACCGAATTTTTCACCGATGCTCTTAAAATGGGAATCGTAGCCGCTGTCGCCTCCCAGATAGATTTTTGTCTTGGCTGTTTCCATCAAAAATGAAACCCAAAGCGCCTTATTCCTGGCTAAACCCCGACCAGAAAAATGCCTGGCAGGCAATACATGCACCTTGAAGTCTGAATCAAAATCAAGAAATTCATTCCAGTCCATTTCCTGGATCTGCTCAGGAGAAAACCCCCAATGAAGGAAATGGGCGCCTATTCCAAGTCCACAAACGATCCTGCCAATTTTAGGCTTCAGAGCAATCATCGTGGAATAGTCCAGGTGATCCCAATGATCGTGGGTGATCATTAATAAATCGACTCCGGGAATATCGTCAGGAGAGTAAACATCGGTTCCTGGAAAAGCCCTAGTTCCAATCGGAATCGGGGAAGCTGATCCGCTGAATACCGGATCCACCAAAATCCTCTTTCCTTCTACTTGCAGAAAATAGGATGAGTGCCCAAACCAGACCAGGATGTCCTCTTGTCTGTCCAGCCCGTGCAGATCTGTCTTGACGCTCGGAATTTTGGACTTTGGCTTTATCCGTTCTTTATTTCCAAATAAAAACTCCTTCATTACCGCTACATAGCTTGCTCCCTCAGTCAAATCAGGAGTTGGACTTAGGTTTTGGAATGAACCGGAGCGGTAATTTTCCGAGTTTTTGATCCTTACCAGATGCTCGTCACTGGGAAGTTTGCCGAATTGGGGAAGGCTCAAAAAGAGATAAATCCCAGCTGCAAATGAAAGAAAAACCAAAAGCGTGATTAC
Organism: Algoriphagus sp.; assembly: GCA_035458065.1. Classification (GTDB taxonomy): domain Bacteria; phylum Bacteroidota; class Bacteroidia; order Cytophagales; family Cyclobacteriaceae; genus Algoriphagus. The sequence continues at coordinate 3,265 of DATIAI010000273.1, forward strand.
CATGAAACCAGAATAAG
>DATIAI010000274.1:0-4973 GCA_035458065.1 Algoriphagus sp.
GGAGACCAAAGCTTGGGTTTGAAGCAAAAACTGAATCCAATTCAGCCAAGTATCCACCTTATTGGGAGTCAGTTTTTTGACCCAATGGTGGATTTCTTCCGAATCAATTCCCGAATCTGTGAATACCTCAGCAGCCTCCTCCGGATTTTTCATACCCCAACTCTTTAGTTTATCCTTCCAGTCTTTTTCTAAGTTTCTGATTTCAGAGGGGGTCAGTCCAGAAACACGGCTAGAGTGTTTCCAAGTATTGATTGCTTTCAAAAGTTCAGGCTGTGCTTCAAGGTCCAATCCGGAATAGGCGCATACCAATTCACTAAGATTTTCTGAAAGAAAAAGTCGATTGAGCTCGGCATTATCCCTGCTTATGGACGTAATAGGATTGTTTAATTCATGGGTAAGTCCTGCTGAGAGCCTGCCCAAAGCCAGCATCTTTTCGTTATGCAGGACCTGGGAGGAGAAATGATGAACCCTGGAAATCATGACATGGACCAATTCCTCTGTCAGTTCAGGATTGTATTGAATCAAATCCTGAATTTTGGATTTAGGATAGGAAAGTAATTCAACAGGCGAAGTTGCTATCCCGAAGGCAATTGATTTTTGAACCCGAGAGAAAGGCAAATAGCCCAGAATTCCGCCTTTTTGATATTGAACAAGGAGCCTTTTGCATCCACGCTCAAACAAATACAATTCGATTGTCCCTTCCAGGATAATGTAAATATTGTCAACAGCCATTTCAGGTTCAAAAAGTAAATCACCTTCCTTTAGAGACCGAAATTCCGAATTTTCCAAAAGCCATTCCAGCTGAAAATCAGGTACAGGCAGGAGTTCCGGAATTTTCCTAAGGGTGTCAAAAGCCGATTTTGTATAGCTGCCCATGAAAATAAAATGTAAGGTGTCGAAATTCAGATTTGTATCAGAAGCACTGCCACATTTCCTGGATTTCTAAGGTGAAAAGTTTCTCAAAATAAGGAATTGTCCATTTTTTTTCAGTTTTTCTGATTGGATTAAAATTGGGATTATTTACTAGAAAATAGGTATTTGAAATTTCCGGTTAATAACAAATCGGATTTTATATTGTGGCTAGGAATTATATCTTTAGGCCCAATCACCCACCTAAAATAGCTTACCAATGAATTGGAATTCAGTAATTGACAAAGCACTTGAAGTATTGCAAACGTCTGACCGCGGCTATGTGCTAATGGATATGTATAACAATATTCTGACTCCTGAAGAAGCCGCTTTCAACAAAGTTCAGGTTACGCCCTATAATGCCCTGAAGTTTATCCAGACCCAGTTTTCCGCCATGGGATTGGATATTTCTGACAAAAATGTGAGAATAAAGCTGATCGCTTTATTGGAGGAGTTTGACAGACTGCAAAAGGAAAGGATTAAATAAGATCTTCAAGCCGGAATAGAATTTATAGTTTTGAATTTTCTCTTCCCCAATATTTTGGGCTTTCCAACAGTGAAATCCAAATTATTGAACGAATACAAATTATCAGTTTTTATTAGAAGCGAAGCTGGAGTAATTGAATAGGAAAAGCATAAAAGCTAACTTTCAAAATGAAACAGCTAATGCTTTCCCTTCTTTTCTTCTTATTGGCCCACAATTTCACATTTGGCCAAGAATCACCTTTAAAAATCGGTGTCGCTGGCCTAAACCACGGTCATGTGGGTTGGGTGTTTGCTGCCGACAAAAGGCCGGATATCGAAATTGTAGGAATTGCCGAGCCTAATCGTGAATTGGCAGAGCGCTACGTCAATCAGCATGGCCTGTCTATGGACTTGGTCTTTGATTCCCTGGAGGAAATGCTGGAAAAAACCAAACCGGAGGCAGTGACCGGATTTGGAACTACTTTCGCACATTTGGAAATCGTCCGGCATTGTGCTCCTCTTGGCGTGCATGTCATGGTCGAAAAGCCACTAGCAGTTAGCTGGGACCATGCCAAGGAAATGGCACAATTAGCCAGACAGCATGGGATTCACCTGCTGACCAACTACGAAACTTCCTGGTACGCTTCCAACGAAAAAGCCAATGAGCTGCTCCATGCAGGAAAGATCGGAGAAGCCCGGAAAATTGTCGTCCGGGACGGGCACCGTGGTCCAAAACAAATCGGAGTTGGTCCAGAATTTTTAGAATGGCTGACTGATCCAGACTTGAATGGAGCAGGAGCCTTGATGGATTTTGGCTGCTACGGTGCCAACCTGAGCACCTGGCTTTTAGATGGGAAAAGGCCTGTTTCCGTCACCGCAATTACCCAGCAACTCAATCCCAGTGACAACCCAAATGTGGACGACGAAGCCACGATCATTTTGACTTATCCCAATTCCCAAACCATCATCGAAGCCTCCTGGAACTGGCCGATTGGCCGCAAGGATATGGAGGTTTATGGCCAGACCGGGGCGATTTTTGCAGATGACGGCAGCCATCTTCGAGTTAAGATGGCTGAAGGGTACAGCGGGTTTCTGGAAGAAAAGTTAGAACTCGCGCCTCGGGCCAAGCCATTTGATGATCCTTTTTCTGTCTTTATCGAGGTTGTCCGCGGAAAAACCAAGCTTGATCCCTTTGATCCTTATAGCCTGGAAAACAACCTGATCGTGATGGAAATCCTCGAGGCAGCCAAGGAAAGCGCGAAAACCAACAAGACGGTTATGCTACCCAAAAAATAAGCTTATGCCTACCTTATTTCCCACGGCACTGAGACCTCACGCCTTGCCATACCGCTGCTTGAGTTCTGCCAAAATTCCCTCCAAGCCATTTAGTCGGATTTCATAGAGCGTACTCAGCCACATTCCAAGCTTGCCTTCTGGGAAGCCTTTTCCGTGGAGCCAAACCAAATAGTACTCAGGGATATCACATAGTAACTTGCCTTTGTATTTTCCAAAGGGCATGGTTTTGGTCACCAAGTCGATCAGGATTTCGGGGTTCATGAGGTAAAAGTAGCTGGATTCTACTGTTGAAAGTTCGAAAATTTACCCAATTGCCTACGACCAGGAAGTGATTTTTAAACTTCATAAGACTTAACTAAGCCAATTCTATTGTTAGAAAATTAGTTTTTGATTTACTTTGAAATTGATTCACCCTAATTACCTCTTAACTTGAAAATCCTCCCATACTCAGTCCAAAATCGGATTGGGAATTTCTTTTTTTCCTTCATCCTTATTCTTTTCTTTTACTCCGAGTCCTTTGGGCAAGTACCATTGAAAAAAGACTACATAGTCGTCGCTGATACTGCACTGTCACAGGGACACATCAAGGGAATTCCTACGGAAGGAAACACCGTGATCCATTTTGCAAGATCAAAAAAAGAGAACTACACGGAATATTCTGTTCAAGATTTGACTGAATTCAGGGTATCAGAGAGATTATTTTTCTCCAAGAATATTCAAATCGATGGAAAGACAGAATTAGTCTTTTTAGAAAAATTACCACAGGAGGTTCCCGGTGCCGTACTGTGGAAGCTAAACGGGGAAGTGAATCTTTTTTATTTAGAGACTTCCGAAGGATTGCAGGTTTTGGGAGATGGTTTCCGCCGGGATTTGGCAGAAGCATTTGCAAATCCTGACCTGGTCCCTTTGATCGATATCACATCCCTTTCGGAATTGCCATTGATTTATCTTTCCAAAACTGCCAAAACCATCCAAAAACCGAGGACTTTCACCAAACTTTTCACCTTGACCCCCTTCGTCGGGTACAGTAGTCAAACTGTCGGATTGACGATTCCCGACTCCAATCAGGAGGTAAAAATTGGAGGTTCCTCGCCAGCCTTTGGGATTAACGGGGAGGCTTTTTTGACTTTCAAGAGAAATCTCTCCCTGAATGTTGGTGTGGTTTGGACCCAATTTGATTCGCAGGAATTCTTCAAATATGAATACGGGGGAAAGCCCTATGAATTGGATGTTTTTCTGGATTTTAGCCTGATCCAGATCCCGATTACAGCCAAATATTACTATGATTTCAGACCCAATAAGATGAGGCTTTTTGCTGAAGTTGGGTATTCCTATGCTCTGCCATCTTACGATGAACTCGGCGTTTTCCAAGCGGAATTTGGGAAAAATTCGGTTGTGACTTCCTCCAAATCCTTTGAAATGGAGGAAAAATTCTTGGGCTATGTTTGGGGATTTGGTGTTGAAAAATACCTTTCCAGGCACAGGGGGGTAGTTTTAGGCCTTCGTCAGTTTAAAGTCACGTCTGTTTCGGAAGAATTTGTTCAGGGACTGACATTTCATTTAGGCTATAAATTTTGATCTGATATGAAGCGAGCAAGTTGGATTTGGATAGTTGTGATGCTGGGAATAATTTTTTCCTGCGAAGAGGAAGAATTTATCAGTGACAGAGCGTATCCGTTTTTGGAGAGTATCAGTGTCAGTGATGTGGATGAGAACGGAGCGACGGTCAATTTCGAGGTTATGTCAAATGCCGGATCCATTAATGAATATGGTGTAGAATTTATAGAATCGGAAAAGTTGAAATATACTCAAGAGGCACATTCTTTTTATTCGGTTTCTAAGTCTGGATCCCCGACAGAAGGATTGGTAAGCATGAGAATTGATGATACCTTAGTCAAGGGGATAAACTATTCGGTAAGGCCCTATGCCCGTTACGAAAACAAGGTAGTTTATGGAGAAATAATGCTTTTTGACAGTCAGGGGGTTCATCCACCTGTCATTGCAGAGGTCTCCGATTCTGAACTTACCCAATCTCATATACTTACGATTACAGGAAATTATTTTAACCAGTCACTGGAATATTTGGAAGTACGAATTCCCGAACTGGAGGGGATTTTTTCGGTGGAAATTCTGGAACATTCCCGATCTCAGATCAAAATCAAAGTTTGGATTAGTGCCTATAATTATTCTCTCCCCCAGGGTAAGTTTGATTTGGTAATAAACAGCGGTGGGAAAACCACTGTGTTGAATGATTATTTCAGTATTGTGCTTCCAAAAATAGAATCGGTGTCTCGGCTGGAGGG
>DATIAI010000275.1:0-4651 GCA_035458065.1 Algoriphagus sp.
AAGAAGGAGGTTAATGAAATCATGTTTTACTTTTCGACCAAGCCCTTTAGTTATTCCCAACCCGAAGAGGTAAACCAACTTCTGAAAGTCGTTGAATTCAAGAAGAAACTGGAGGGCACTTCATTCATTTGGACCTATGAGGATAAGAAAGATTTTGAGAAAAAGATCAGGAAACATCTGTGCAATTACATGAACAGGAAAGTGGAGGAATCCAAGAAGGGACTTTCGAGGGCCGCGCCTGAGAAGGAAGTAATCGAGGATTTCAAAAAGACCTGGAACCTGATGGATCCCCAACTCCAGAATTACCTCAATATCTCTTACAATGAAAACAGAATGAAAGGAGATCCCGGTATTCAAACCCGAGATTTATTTGCCGCTATGGTCTCTCAGCCTACTCCTGAACTAAGCGCCATTATGCGAAATATACCTCAGACAGGCCTTCCTTCAGAATTCAAAGGTGAACTGGTCAATGAGCCCTATTTGGTAGACGAACAGCCTTGGCTTTCCCATTGTATTTCCTCTTCTGTCAAAAGATTGAGTAAAGCAGTCCCTGAGGGAAGAAAGATCACCGCAGTAGACATTTTCGTGGATATTGCCAGAAATGGAACTGGGGCTTCAGTTCAACTGCTCAGAGATCATCAAATCGATGCTAAAAAGATTGAGGAGATCCTCAAAAAAGAAAAGTTGGACGCCATGATTTTGTGATCTGACCTTTTGAAAATGAAAAAAGAGACCCGTTTAGGTCTCTTTTCATTGAATATTTAAATCAGTGAATTAGGTGGAAAGGATATTCGCCACTCTCAGATCCTCATCATCTACATGTTTGTCATCGACAATAGCTTTGACAATCGGAGTGAAGACCACTTTATTGTTGATCATTCCGGCCATCACGTCGTATTTTCCCTGCATGAGTCCTTCTACTGCAGCAACTCCAAGTTTGGAAGCAAGTAGCCTGTCAAAAGAAGTAGGTGCTCCGCCTCGTTGCAAGTGACCTAGAATGGTGACTTTGATATCGTAATAAGGAAGGAATTTTTTCACCTTATCAGCAATCTCCTGAGCCGAACCGCTTTTTCCGCCTTCAGCCACGATTACGATGTTGGAGGTTTTCATGGCTTTGGTTCTGGTTTTCAGCTTTTCAACCAAAGACTCAACTGGAGTTTTATTTTCCGGGATCAAAATGGCTGCAGCCGCACTTCCGATTCCTGCATTGACTGCAATAAAACCGGCGTCTCTACCCATTACCTCTACAAAAAACAATCTGTCGTGTGAGGTGGCAGTATCCCGGATTTTGTCAATCGCTTCAACTGCGGTATTACAGGCTGTGTCAAATCCGATGGTAGAATCTGTACCGGAAAGGTCATTGTCGATCGTGCCCGGAAGCCCGATAGCAGGGATTCCATATTCCTGATAAAACAAATGTGCACCGGTCAAGGAACCGTCTCCGCCAATGACAATCAATGCATCAATTCCATGTTGTTTCAGATTGGTATATGCCTTTTTGCGGCCTTCTGCAGTTCGGAATTCTTCACTTCGGGCGGACTTTAGGAAAGTGCCTCCGCGTTCCAAAACATGGGTAATGTTTTTGGAATCAAGCTTTTTGATATCGTTCTGGATCATTCCCTCGTAACCTCGGTAGATCCCGTACATTTCCAGGTTATAATAAAATCCGGCTCTGACCGCTGCACGAATCGCAGCGTTCATTCCCGGCGCGTCTCCACCTGAAGTGAGAACGCCAATTTTTTTTATGGTTTTAGCTTCCATTATTAGGATTGTGTTAAGGCTTTAAACATCAGTGCCGCTGAGGCAGGATTGGTTGCCAACGGGATATTGTGTACATCACATATCCTCATCAACATTTGGACATCCGGCTCATGTGGATGTTTGTCGAGTGGATCCCGAAAGAAGATCACGGCGGCCAGTTTTTTTTCGGCAGCCATTGCAGCAATTTGAGCATCACCTCCAAGGGGTCCGGAAAGCAATCGTTCTACCTGAAATCCGGCTCTTTCGATATGCGAACCGGTAGTGCCCGTTGCCACCAAATCGATATCAACTCGGTGAAGAGCATCTCGGAATCCGCTTAAAAAATGAACCATGTCGGCTTTTTTACCATCATGGGCAATAAGGGCGATTTTCATGAATTGGTGCTAATAGGTTTGCGCCAAAGTTAGGAAAAATTCGCATTTCCCTCCTTTGACATGATTTTAATGACTGCTTTATGTAAATCAGATTGATAATCAATTGGTTCCTTTTTCAAATTACCGGTGATTTCCCCCCAAGTATTGATTTAGTAATTCCGAAACCTGAAATGATTAGCTATTCACTTTTCCCTTCCAACATCAGCAAAAAGGCATATTCAAGTGCAAGTTCTTTGAGCGCATTAAAGCGGCCCGAAGCACCTCCGTGCCCGGCCTCCATATTGGTGTCTAACAACAAGAGGTTCTGATCTGTTTTCATTTCCCTCAACTTGGCTACCCACTTGGTTGGCTCCCAATATTGAACCTGCGAATCATGAAGTCCAGAAGTAACGAGCAAGTTGGGGTAAGCTTTCGCCTCAACATTGTCATATGGTGAATAAGAAAGCATGTAGTCGTAATATTCCTGGTCTTTGGGATTTCCCCATTCCTGAAATTCGCCGGTAGTCAGCGGAATACTTTCATCCAACATGGTAGTCACCACATCCACAAAAGGAACATTGGCAATCGCTCCGTTGAAAAGATCGGGCCTCATATTGATTACTGCACCTACAAGCAAGCCCCCGGCACTTCCTCCCATAGCATAAAGGTGGGCAGGAGAGGTGTAATTTTCTGTAATCAAATGTTCCGCACAGGTGATGAAATCGGTAAACGTATTTCGCTTGTTCAGCATTTTCCCCTGCTCATACCAATGCCTTCCCAAGTCTTCTCCACCGCGGATGTGGGCAATGGCAAAAGCAAATCCCCGATCTAAAAGGCTCAATCTATTGCTGGAGAAATAGGCGTCCATGCTGTATCCATACGAGCCATAGGAGTAAAGCAGAAGAGGGCTTTTTCCATTTTTGGAGAAAAGGGATTTTTTGTAAACCAGCGAAATCGGGACCCTGGACCCGTCTCCGGCTATTGCCCAAATCCGCTCGGAGTGGTAAAGCGAAGGATCATATCCACCCACTACTTCCTGTTGCTTTAGCAAAGTCTTTTCCCAAGAAATCATGTTGAAATCAAACACCGAGCTTGGTGTCACCAGGGAATTATAGCCAAATCGAAGTAAATCGGTGTCAAATTCCGGATTTGTGCTGATCCAGGCTGTGTAGGTCTCATCGTCAAACTGGAGGGAGAAACTGTCACCATCCCAAGGCTTGATTTGGATTTTGGTAAGCCCGTTGAACCGTTCTTGGGTGACTAGGTATTTGGAAAAAAGGTCAAAATCCTCCAAGAGCACCTCAGGACGATGTCCGATTACATCCACCCAGTTTTCTTTTTGCGGTGCAGAAATAGGTGTTTTTACCAACTTGAAATTCTGGGCGTTTTCATTGGTTCGAATCCAAAAGAACTCTCCAAAATGGTCGGCAGCATATTCCAGAAATGGAATCCTCTCCTGAAGGATCTGAAATTCCCCACTGGGTAGATCTGATTTTAGAAACCTCATTTCTGAGGAAATAGTGCTTTCTGAATGGATAAAGAGATATTCTTCAGTTTTGGACTTATGAACCATGCAAGAAAACTCCTCATCTGTTTCTTCAAAAATCAATTCGTCCGCTGAGACATCGGTTCCAAGGCGATGCTTGTAAATGCGGTAGGAGCGGAGAGTTTCCGGGTCTTGTTTGGAATAAAAAAGAGTTTGGTTATCTGCAGCCCAAACGAAATTCCCCGTGATTTCAGGGATGGATTCTGGGTAAATTTCGCCGGTTTCCAGATTTTTGAACCAGATGGTATATATCCGTCTTCCAACCTCATCAGCGGCGAAGGCGAGGATTTTTTGATCGGGAGTGGTGGAAGTGCCCCCGACTTGATAGTATGCTTTGTCGACTGCAAGTTGGTTGACATCCAATATAATTTCTTCTTGGCCCTCTTTGGAGCCTTTTTTTCTGCAATAGATTGGATACTCGCCACCTTTCTCATATCGGACGTACCAGAAATAACCCGACTTGAAATAGGGAACCGTCTGATCATCTTCCTTGATCCGACCTTTCATTTCTTCGAAGAGTGATTTTTGAAATTCTTCGGTAGGTTTCATTACCTCTTTGAGATAGGCATTTTCTGCCTCGAGATATGCGATGACTTTAGGATTTTCCCTGTCGTTCATCCAGTAATAATTGTCAATTCGCTCGTGACCGTGAGTTTCTAAAAGTTGGACTTTTTTTGGGGCAATTGGGGCTTTCATTCCGCTGTAATTTGTTGCAAGGTTAATGAAAAATTAGAGGGCTTGGTTCAAAGTTTTTTTACCCTTTCTGGCATTTTCATTCGATTTTGAATGAAATCCGAAAGCAGAGTTGCACAAAAGCGTAATTTTCAGAATATTGATCTATACTTCAACCAACCTTACACTTTATGGGATTATTGAAAGAGTTTAAAGAATTCGCAGTCAAAGGAAATGTAATTGACCTTGCTGTCGGTGTGATCATCGGCGGAGCTTTTGGCAAGATTGTTTCTTCATTTGTCAACGATGTGGTCATGCC
>DATIAI010000276.1:0-15884 GCA_035458065.1 Algoriphagus sp.
AACATGACACTTTTTGTGTCTGTGTTTTTACAAAAGTGATTTTCCACTATCACCACCGGTGCTGATTTGCACATATCCATGCATTTGGTCTGGAAAAATTTGCAATGTCCTTTGAGTGAACCTTCTGTGGCTGCTTCTTTCAAGGATTTGCGGATCTTCTTGGATCCGGCTTTTTTGCAATCCGAACCGCTACAGATAAAAACCAATTTTCGGTTAAACTTCATAGGATTTGAATTTAAAGACCGTAATCCCTGTCCCCAACCCGAATACCGCAGGCAGGCTTGCTTCGGGAGAATCTAGCATGGTTTATAAGAATCCCAGTGCGTAGTTTTTTAGTCATGCTCGATTTCATCACATTCCTGAAATAGCCTGCATTACCAAGCCGCTAAGATACGCACCATAAGTTCCTAATGCATATCCCAACACAGCAAGTAATACACCTACAGAAGCTAACGATGGATCAAAGGCAGAAGCCACAATCGGAGCGGAAGCAGCTCCCCCAACATTTGCCTGGGAGCCAACTGCCACATAGAAGAAAGGCGCTTTAATAATCCATGCCACTAAAATCATAATTAGCGCATGAAACATCATCCAGATAATCCCCACCAAAAAGAAAATCGGACTGTCCAGAATCGCTCCCAAATCCATTTGCATCCCAATAGTGGCCACAAGTACATAAAGCAGCACACTTCCCATCCTGGATGCTCCGGCCCCTTCGAGATCGCGTGCTCTGGTAAATGAAAGCAAAAGTCCGGCAGTGGTGGCTATCACCACAATCCAGAAAAAGGCCGAATTCAGGGAATACTGATTGAGTTCGGGATAATTGGTCTCAAACCAAGGTGCCAAAAAATCAGCTGCCAAATGGGAAACCCCAGTCACTCCAAATCCAAAACCTAAAATCAACATGGTATCTCCCAGGCTGGGGATTTTCATGATCCCTTCCCGATATTTGGCGATCCGATCCCTCAGTTCATAAATGGCTGAAGTGTCAGCTTTAAGAAGTTTGTCCAGTTTTTCCGGTTTTGCTGCCCAATAAAGCAACAGTGCCATCCAGAGGTTGGCGCACAAAACATCCACAGCAATCATCTGCCCAAACAAAGTTGGACTTGCACCAAACACTTCCAGCATAGCCGTTTGGTTGGCTCCTCCTCCTATCCAGCTGCCTGCAATGGTAGAAAGCCCGCGCCAAATCTCGTCGGATCCTGTTCCTGAATAAATATCCGGGTAAAAAAATCCGACCGTCAGTAGCGCCAATGGTCCTCCCACCATGATCCCGACTGTCCCAGCCAAAAACATCGTCAAGGCTTTGGGACCCAGTTTAAGAATTCCTTTGAGATCAATACTGATGGTAAACAGTACCAAAGATGCCGGCAAAAGGTAACGTGAGGCTACTTTGTATAAACTGGAAGATTCCCCTGAAATCAATCCCATAGAATTGAAAACTGCAGGTATAAAATAGCATAACAATACCGTGGGAACGTAAGTGTAAAATTTCACCCAAAAAGGCCTTTTGCTGGCCGAGGTTGCAAAAACAAAGGCCAACGTCGCCATCAGCAGACCAAAAACTACCGCATCATTACTGATCAGAGGAGTATTTTCTTCCATGTCAAAGGATTATAAATGGAGTGCAACAATACCAACAATTGGCCGAAAAGACCAATACCTATTCTTGACCTAAATCCAGAATTTGAATTAATTCACTCAATATCATCGCAGTAGCTCCCCAAACAACCTCGCCGTCAATTTCAAAATATGGCGCATCCAACTTCAGGGTTGGACCAAATTCAAGGACTTTTTGCTTCCGCACCTCCGGCTTCAACAAAAATTGAAGCTCTGTCTGGATGATTCTGGAAACCTCCTTTTCTTCAGGAACAAGATCAGGGCGCCTTTCCAAAAATCCGATAACCGGACTTACTAAAAAATTGCTGGTAGGGATGTAAAGATCACTCAGATTACCCAAAACCTGCACTTCCCTTCGGTCGATCCCAACCTCTTCTTCGGCTTCTCTCAGGGCGGTTTGGATGATGTTTTCGTCCCCCAATTCCATTTTTCCTCCGGGAAAGGCAATCTGGCCACTATGGAACCCCGGGTATTCGGGTCGTTTGATCAAAGGAAAAATTGAACCTTTTTCATCCGGATAAAACAAAATCAACACCCCGCTCCTTCTGTGATTTTCAGGTAGAACGGCTTCAAAACGCCTCATATCCACGGGTTGTGGAGACATTTTCAAGTGGGCAGCTTTACCGGGAAGAGGTTCTTTTAACTTTCTTTCCAGTTGCCGGATCAGGTTTTCAAAATCCATCGGATTTCAGATCCACAGACTTAAGTTTCAAATCCAGGTAGGATTCCTGCAGGTATTCCTTCACGATTTGGTTCATTTTGAATTGAGTGAAGCGATGGGTTTCCAGATCTATAATCCAGACCATGGGCCGGAAACCTGACTCTTCCTGAAAAAATCCCAAAACCAAAAATTCTGTGGCATTCAGCCACATGCCATCTTCAAACATTCCCGAAGGGCCCATGAAAAGCAAGCGCTCTTTCATCCCGTCGGCCCGATACCAAATCACCTCAGAATCCGGATTCAAAAATGGTTGGTCCAGGCCTTCCTGAGCTTCCACTTTGTAGGAATAGATGTCCATGGTGCCGTTACCTTCCGGATGAGGAAGCTGATATGGAAAAAGCGGATCACCTGTCAGAATCGGATTCTTTTCTGGCATCTCCATCGGATCAATTGAATCAGTAAATACAAATTCAAAAGATTCGGCATCAAAGTTTCCAAGTTTCTCAGCCCAGTGTTTTTGCCAAGAGGACTTTTGAGCCAAACCAAGATTGATTTGATTTCGCATTTCGGTCAACTTTTCAGTATCAGGATTCGCCTCGATTACAGTCTCATTTTTTGAGGAATCAGAAGATTCACAGGCTATTAAAAATAGAAATGCGCCAAGCCAAACCAGGTGATAATAAATCCTCAATACGCTCATAGGGGAAAAATTGAAAGTTGAAGCTAAGAGAAGTGTTTGAAAAATCAAACCTCCCCCAATCTTTCCTGATTTTTGACTTACTTCTATATTGAAGAACCTGTATCGCCGCTGCCTCGAGTTATTTTTTGAAAATCAATAAGAGTTCACCAGGTTTTCACTCCAATATTTATCCTTGACTATTGGCTCAAATCCCTGTAAAAAAGGTCTTTGGCCTCGATCCTCATACCAGGATTGTGGCACTGAATCGCAAAATATCCTTTAAGATATTCCTCATCCTGATGGCTCATTACCAGTTCATCATTCACCCAAATCGTGATTTCCGAACCTACAGCCCTCACTCTCATCGTAAACCATTCGTCATCTTTGGTGATCAGTTTGGTTGCCTTTCCTGTTGGAGTTCCGGGCTTCCACAACCATCCGGTATGTGCTTTCTGGTTATGGCAGATTTGCGCCTCATATCCTCTCGGATAACCCTCCGGATTATCAGAGGGAGGATTACTGCGAAAATACAATCCACTGTTGCTCCCTCCGCCCTGATCACTCAGACGGAATGTGCCTTTTACTTCCAAATCAGTCAATTCTGGCGCTGCATAAATATGGCCATTGGCGCCCTGCCCTATCATCACCCCGTTTTCCACTTTCCAATCAGCTTTGCCTCGGATTGTCCAGCCGTTCAAGTCTTTTCCATTGAAAATGGAAATCCATTCAGTATCCTGACTGAAAGACCATAATGGAAAAGTGAGAATCAGCGACACAAGTATTATTGGTTTCTTTAATTTCATTGCTGTTTAATTTTCTATCAGTTGATGATATCTCGCCATGTAGTAGGGTAATAGATAAAAGGTGCCTTCCTGCTCTGCATTTCCGCCTCCTACTTCACGGTAAAGCAGTGCAAATCCATCCCGGTCTTGCCTTACATGTCCACGCTCATCGACAGGAACTGCATAGGTATCGTATCTCCAGCCCTTTCCTTCGCTTTGGCCCGGTGTAGGATCCAAATCGATGTCCAATCTGTGAGTGTTGTCCATTTCATAGCCAACGAGATCAAGAGGAATCCGCTCCAGAGTTTCAATGATATGTTCGCTTTTCGCATCCCATGAGCTGTATTGTTTAGATTGGTGCGGTGCGTACAACTTGTTTTCCGGAAAAACTACCTCAGGATTAAATATCCCCTCCTCAATTTTCTCCGCAAACTTCTGACTCAATGCCCCATAAATGGTATTCCAAAAGGCATTCTTTTGCTTGCTGATATGAAGCCAGGTATACTCAAGTGATTCCCGATACATCAACAAAAGCTCAGGATCTTTTTCGTAGTTGATCAAGCCATAGAAACTCATCAAAGACAAGTTGTTGTCCCAAGGAACGACATTGTCCGGTGGGAAAAACTCCTTGGCATGCATGGCATTGATGTGGTAATTGTGTTTTTCCCGAAGCATTTTGGCAGCCTCATCATACTTGGAATCACCGGTTACATGGCTTGCAACGTTCAAAAATGACAACATCATCATGGAGTTGAGCCCCCGCTGATCCCATCCCCAGACTGAAGCCATGTATTCAGGAGAAAAGTTACCCCAACGGGTAGGTAAACCGTCATGGTCTCTAAGCACGAATCCGTTTCGAATCAGGTGGTCTGTAATGTCAGCAACCACATCCCTTACCATGGCCTTTTCTTCTTCCGTTTCTGCAACTAAATCATAGTAAATGGCATAGAAGAAATAATGGCCTGCTAATTCATCTGAACTGGTATCGCATTTCCACATGTATTTCCCGTCCTTACTTGTCGGGAAGCGAGGATAGATATCTTTCCAGAACGGGTCAGATTGTTGGTGCCTTTTGTTGGCTTCCCTACTGTACTGTTCGTTGACCGGCTCACGATAATCAATCGGAATGATCACACGTGCAGGAAAGCCAGGCTCATGCGTGATGTCCACCAGCCATTTGCAGGCTTCAAGACTGCGATCCGCCAAGGCCTTTGCTTCCTTGTCACCGGTTACAGCATATCGAAAAGCCTGTGCAGCTCCATACATCGAAGTGTACATGCCGTCATTGTCAGATATTCCCAATTCATAAGAACTGATATCATAAGGAACCTTTAGATTATTGGGAGCTACAAACCCCATTCTCACATGCCGGTCCTCTGTTTGTTTGGTGAAAAATGCTGCCTTCTGTTCAAAGGTCATCGGAACAGACTCGATCTGACTAATTCCTTTATTGGTAGCAATCCAAGCGGTTCCGGATTCGTCGACTGCTATATCATTAACGTGATCATCTGGCAACCAGCGGCGACTGAACCGGTAATAGAAATAATCATTCTGGACCCGGATGGCACCTTTTGTGGTTCCAAACCAGACTACTCCATCTGGCCCGGAGGAGGCGCTGGTAAAGTTATTGTAAGGAAGACCTTCCTCTCCGGTAAAGAGTTTCCATTTTTCCCCTTCCAATCTTCCGACACCTTGTTTGGCTCCAAACCACAGGCGGCCCTCGCTGTCCACCACCAAGGCGGCAACATCCTTTGGCGACCAGCTATAACTGCTCTCCTCAGGAAGCACGGATTCCAGGTTATTTCCTGATGCATGGCGATACAAACCGTTTTCAGTGCCTATCCATAATTTCCCTTGGTGATTTACAAAAGACAGAACCATTCCGGCTCCTTCAGGAAGTTTAATCTCTGGAAGAGAGGGTTTAACAATCTTATTTTTGGCATTGATCCATTTTTCACCGCTCAATTCAAAATACAAACCCTGTTTCTGGGCAACTAGGACGCCGTTAATAACTTGGATCTCATCCACAATTCCATCAGGCAAGCCTTTTTTAGAATCATGAATGGTAGCCACATCCTGGTTAAAGATTTTTTCTTTTTTAAGAGGAATAAATGCCGTGGTCAACAAGAGTGCAGCAGATGCAATGAAGAATTTCATTAAGTAGAGGTTTGGATTTTTTCTCATATCGTTACAGATTCACCCGGTCCGGTTGAATCATTTTCTAATCCAGAAGCTGATTTAATTGCTTTAATATCTTCCCGAAGCCTTTGGCTGAAAAGTGCCATATCAGAGCTGTGAATCACAATATTCACTCCTTCCTTGATCCAGTCGATTTGCCTTTGGGGCTCCATTGAAAAATGAATCCCGACACCGAGTGTATATTTTCTGGCTTTTTGGACAATGGTTTTTACTATGGCAATAAAATCCGGATGATCATATTGCTCAGGAATGCCCATATTGATCGATAAGTCATGTGGACCGATAAAAACCCCATCAATTCCCTCGATGCTCAATAACTCATCCAGGCGCTCCACTGCCGGAATGCTTTCGATATTGGCAATACAGAGGGTTCCATGGTTGAAGTGATCCAAGTAGTCTTTTAATTCTGGAGAGAGCTTTGTTTTTCCATTCAGCACAGCATCCAGTTTTTCTCCTTTCAGAGGTCGATACTTTGTTGCCCCGATCAATTCTTTGATCTGAGTGCAATTCTCCAAGTATGGCGCAACCACCCCAATGGCTCCATCATCAATCACTTGGCTAGCGCGATAAGGATCAGGTTTCGGAATTCGTACAATCGGTGTGATTCCTTTTGCCTGATAACTCAAACACATTCTTGAAAGGTCAGCCCGGTCGATGGCAATATGCTCCGTATCAAGAAAAACAAAATCCAGCCCCGAATCAGCGACTACGTTTTGCCACCTTGGCGCATTGGAGGTAATGCAAGTGCCATAGACAGTTTCACCCTGTCTCAGTTTTTGTTTTAAATCATCCTTTTGGAAGCTGGTCATTGCCATTGAATCTGGGGATCGGCTTTAGTACCCGACTGAGGTATATACCCGATTTAGTATGAATTGTACTAGTTGGATTTCCAGATTTTAACATAATCCAAACAATAACACCCATTAAAAATTTTGATCAGGGACCATCGAGTAGATAAACTACTTGTTTACTAGTCCTTTCTTTCTGCGCGATAGTATTACCAGTTGGAAAAAAACGGCATCTTTTTAATCCTACTTATATGAAAAAATCTACCTCCCTGAAACTGATTTTAACCTGTTTTCTACTGACCTGTTTTTTTGAAATAAAGGCCCAGTCACAGGAAATGATGGATTTATCAACTGCTTCCCTTTATGTTTCAAAGCAAGATTCAGAGGAGCTTACACATGTTATTCAGGTTCTTCAGGAAGAAGTGGAAAAGAGGAGTGGAAGATCCATTCAACAAAGTAAAAAGTTGGACAATGCCCAAACTCAAATCGTGCTTGCCTTGGACAATGGAGCGAAAGAACTTCCCGAAAATTTGGCTAATCCGCTCAATGAACTTGAAAACATCAATGAGGAGGGTTACCGGATAACAGTTTTGCCCCAAGAGCAAAAAGTGATAATTCAGGCAAAAACGAAGCGTGGAGCTTTGTATGGAGTGGGGAAATTGTTGAGGAAAATGAAAATGGGGCCGGATGAAGTTTTGATTCCCAAAAACCTCCAAATCGCTTCTTCACCTAAAAATAAAATCCGCGGCCATCAACTCGGATACCGACCCAAAACCAACAGTTACGATGCCTGGTCTGTAGCCCAATTTGATCAGTACATCCGGGATCTGGCCATCTTTGGTGCCAATAGCATAGAAATCATGCCGCCGCGGACCGACGATGATTTTACCAGCAAGCATATGCAATTGCCTGCCATTGATATGATCCGGGAGCAATCACGGATTTGTGAAAAGTACGATCTCGATGTGTGGATGTGGTATCCAAATTTGGGTCTGGACTACAGGCATCCAGATTCCCTGAAACGGGAAATCGAAGAAAGACGCGAGGTGTTTGCTACTGTGCCTCGGCTTGATCACCTTTTTGTCCCTGGTGGGGATCCTGGAGATCTGGAACCTGACCTCTTATTTGAATGGCTTGACCAAGTAGCTGACATTCTCCATGAGCATCATCCAAATGCCAAAATCTGGATTTCCCCACAGGTTTTCCGACCTACCAACGAATGGTTTGACATCTTCTTTTCTCATGTTAATAAAAAACCGGAATGGTTGGGAGGAGTTGTTTTTGGGCCATGGGTCAAAATGCCCATTGATGAAATTAGGAAAAGATTGGACCAAGATCTTCCAATTCGAAGATATCCTGACATCACCCACAGCCTAAGTTCCCAATACCCGATACCCAAATGGGATCTTGCTTGGGCAATTACACTCGGAAGGGAATGCATCAATCCAAGACCTATTGATCAGAAGATGATCCATAATGCATTGGACCAATATGCTGTTGGCAGTATTTCCTATTCAGAAGGTACCAACGATGATTTGAATAAATTCATCTGGAGCGACCAGGATTGGAATCCTGAAATTTCTGAAATAGAAACCCTGAGGGATTATTCCAGCTATTTTATTGACTCGGAAAATGCAGAAGAACTCGCTCAGGGATTTATGGCCCTTGAGCAAAATCTCCG
The DNA here is from genome assembly GCA_035458065.1 of Algoriphagus sp. Classification (GTDB taxonomy): domain Bacteria; phylum Bacteroidota; class Bacteroidia; order Cytophagales; family Cyclobacteriaceae; genus Algoriphagus. The sequence goes on from DATIAI010000276.1 coordinate 8,411, forward strand.
AGGGCCCTTGTTGACGAATTCCAAAGTGCCTTTAACCTTGCAGCAATGGCAGGCAATCGAACTCAATAGCAATTCCGAGGTCAAGAAAAATTTCCGTTTCCAAATGGGACTTATCAGAGCTTACTTTGATGCTTATGTCCAAAAAAGGCTTTTGAATGAAAAATGGCTGGAACAATCTGCCCTTCAAAAACTTGGAAACTATCAGGAATTGGGGGTAGAAATGGCGATCAGCGAATGTAAATCCACACTTGCCATAGCCTGGGAAGAACCTATTGATCCTAGCCTGTTGGCCAAATGCCTATCCCTGGCTGATGAGCTTTACGAAAGCATTGGTGCCCAACTGACTATTGAAAAGCATGGAGCAATGAGTGGCCGTGGCAATTTTATTGACAACATCAACAATCCATTGAATGATGTCGCATGGATCTATTACCAACTTTCACTTGCTGAAAAAGCTGCGAAAGAGGAGGAAAAAGAAGCGATTATAAAAGGGATATTAGACCGGACAAATCCAGGCCCAGGAGGGTTTTACGACAATTTTGGAGAACCTTCCAGTTGGGAAAAGGTTGTCTTTAATTATGATGTTGCCCTCGATCCGGGTAGTCTGAGAACCCCCAGAAAAAGTTTTGGGGCGGGGATGAAAAATCAGGAATGGGTTCATGAAGTTTCGGCAAAAGGATTTGAAGGAGGTGCAACTCCCCTTGCCTGGACGCAGCAGGTAAACTCTCTCTATGATGTGCCACTTGAGATCTATTACGACAAGCTTGATCCTGAAAGCACCTATACCATCAGGGTTGCCTATACGGGAAGGTTTAGATCAAAAATGAAAATGACTGCGGATGGCATATTAATCCATGATTTTATCCAAACAGGCATACAGCCGATCTATGAATTTCCCATTCCAAGCGATGTGACCAAAGACGGTAAAGTGACATTTTCCTGGACCTGTGGAGAGGCCGAGCGCGGATCCCAAGTATCAGAGATATGGATTATCCGGAATCAAAATTAAAACACCGGAAATTCAGATAAAGAAATATCATCAATCTTGCACATACCTTTTAAGAATAAATACTGGAAGTTCAAATTGACGAGATTCCCCCTTTCAAAGGGAGTTAGGGGGATTTTTCCTTAAAGTTAATTCGGTAAACTCTACCAAAGCGCAGCACTTTAGTCATATTCAAATCATCGGAAAACAAGCAATCCTATTTCCAGAAAAAAGCCTTATAGCTATCACATTCCAATGCCTGATCATAAACTCCAAATAATCTCATTTCAATTGGCCTAGCTTTTTGGAGCAATTCTATATTCAGACTTCCATTTTTCCCAAACTAAAATTGGACATTAAAAAAATCAGCAGAAATCTGAAGCAGTTCTAAATAATTCGTCGGTAATTTAATCCGATACTAAAATAAAAAAGGCCTGGATATCATCCGGGCCTTTTCCTGCTCTCAAACCTATTAAACCTATTGTAGATATTCAATTCATGAATACACTCGAAAAGTAGAAAATGTTTTTATTCCCTCCAAACAATCGATTGCGAAAAACTTTCAAAATTTTATTCGGCTACTTTTCCTCTAATATAAATCCCAGAAAATCAGGACTTTTTTATAAAAAACTCTTATCGATATTTCAGAAAAAATTAATTTTTCATCTTCATTACCAAATTTCCTATGCCAACGAGAGCGCTTCCACTCGCTAAAAAAATATTTGAAGGATTTCTCACCTATATCGAGACCTTCAACACTTATACCAGACTTGCGCCTCTTTTTTTTGCGGAGCGCAATTGGCAGGCAACCCAACTCAATCACCGACAGCGGCTTAGGCTGTACAAAGACCTATTGTTTGAATTGGCAAAAGTATTCCAGGAAATCCTTGGGCATGACTCTACTAATCGGGAAATCTGGACTTTGATCCGAAAAGAATACCAACAAATGATTCTAAATCGTCCGGATGTGGAGTTGGCAGAGACATTTTTCAATTCTGTTTTCAGAAAGGCTTTTCCAAACAATCCTTTGGATGAAAATCTGATGTTTGTGATGGAAGGTTACAATTCCTGCGAAATCCTGGAAAATTCAGAATTGTTTCACTCCTACCCTGCTTCAATGGGATTGGACCAAATTATCAGGCAAATCCTGAATGATTATGACTTTGGGGCACCTTTTATGGATAAGGAAAAGGATGCTCAATTTCTGGTCGAGGGAGTCAAAAAAGTAATTTTAACTAGATATCAGGTAGAAGTGGGAACCAAAACCCAACTTCTAAAGCCGGTTTTTTACCGAAACAAAGCGGCTTATCTGATCGGAAGGACCTTTGTTGGACAAAAATGGATGCCTTTTATCATTCCCTTCATGCATGGTCCAAAGGGTATCTATGTGGATACCCTGATTTTTGACCCGAATCTGATGAGTCACCTATTCAGTTTCACAAGGTCCTATTTTATGGTGGAAGTGGAAGTGCCATCACAAATCATCGGTTTTTTGAGTTCGGTTATTCCTCACAAAAAAATCCACGAACTCTACAATGCCATTGGCTTCAACAAGCATGGAAAGACGCTTTTCTACCGGGACTATCTCTATCATTTGGAAAATAGCTCTGATGAATTTGTCGTAGCTCCCGGAATCAAAGGAATGGTCATGACGGTATTCACCTTGCCATCACTCAACATTGTTTTTAAGCTGATCAAGGATCATTTTGAACCTCCCAAAAACATGACCCGGCAAGAAGTTCGCGAAAAATACAAACTCGTTTCCCTGCACGATAGGGTTGGTCGGATGGCTGACACCCATGAGTTTGAATACTTCAAAATACCTCTGAATCGTGTGAGTCCTGACCTGATGAAAGAACTGAGAAACACCACGAATTCGCTTCTTCAGATCAAAGAAAATTATCTGATTATCAAACATCTATACACAGAGAGAAAAATGGTTCCTCTCAATATTTTTCTTGAAACCTGCACAACAGAAGAAGGAAAGCGTGCGGTGGAAGATTATGGTCGCGCCATCCTGCAGTTGGCCCAAGCCAATATTTTCCCCGGAGATATGATGACCAAAAATTTCGGACTGACGAGGCAGAAGCGGGTGATTTTTTACGATTACGATGAAATCGAATTTTTGGAAGACATGAATTTCCGTGAAAAACCAAAACCTGAAAATTACGAGCAGATCTATGCCTCGGAACCTTGGTACGAGATTCACAAAAACGATGTATTTCCGGAGGATTTTCGACGATGGATGATCGGAAGAGCTGATCTGAAACCACATTTTTTGGATTATCACAAAAATTTGTTTGACCCCAAATATTGGAATTCTTTGAAGCAAAGAATCCAAAATGGCGAGTTAATCCATGCTTTTCCCTATCCGGAGGAAATCAGATTCCGATCGGGTGAACCGGTCTGAGATTATCATCATTTCATTTTTAACGGGACAAAACTTAATTTCGAAACTTCGGGTTAACAATTACATCACCGCCAACCCATGATTCAAGAAGTCCCCTCACCTATTCATATCCCCACCCGGACCAAAAAAGTCGTCCTTCAAACCCCTGAGGACGATGAAAGACCGGTTTACCTTTCTGGCAATTTCAACAACTGGACAACTCAGGATTTTCGGTTCAAAATGAACAAAATCGAGGAAGGAAAATATGAATTCGATTTTCCTGAAAGCCCTGAATTCGAGGGAGAGCTGATATACAAATTTACCAAAGGCGACTGGTCTGAAGTCGAAATCGATCAGTATGGAAACCGGACCCCAAACCGCCATTGGAATGACGACAAACTTGTCAAAACAGAAAAAGTAGCCAAATGGCGAAAAAACTGGCTTCCTTACCGTCCATCCCAGCTTCCACAAATCCACCTGATTTCAGAGGAGTTTCAGATTCCCCAACTGAAAAAGACCCGGAAAATTTGGGCTCTCCTCCCACACGACTACGACACCAGCACCGAGCACTATCCGGTGCTCTACCTTCACGATGCCCAGAATCTTTTCAACGAGAATGCGGAGTTTGGAAACTGGCAAATCGATAAAAAACTAGCAGTAATGTCGGATTATGGGATCGGAAAAATCATTGTAATTGCGGTAGAACATGCAGAGGAAGAGCGACTTCAGGAATACAATGTCGGAAACACTGTACTTGGCCAAGGACATGGCAAACAATACATCCGCTTCATCACCGACACACTAAAACCCTTTGTTGACAAGACTTATCGTACCAAATCCGAACGGGAGTTCACTGGAATCGGTGGAAGTTCCATGGGAGGATTGGTCAGCATTTTTTCTGGCCTAATTTATCCGGAAGTTTTTGGAAAACTGATGGTTTTCTCACCTTCCCTCTGGGTGATTCCCAAAATAAAACTTGGGTTTTTAGACTTTTTCGAGCCTCAGGAAACCAGACTATACCTCTATGCAGGTGGTAAAGAAAGTGAAACCATGGTAGACCATGTGACGAAATTTCGAAAAAGACTGATCAAGCGTGAAAGTCTTCAGGGCAAAATGAAAGTCCGCCTTTCGATCAACGAAAAAGGTAAACACAACGAATCCTATTGGAGCGATGAGTTCCCAAAAGCCATAGAATGGCTGTTTTTCAGTGATAAACCGGAGTAAAATCCCAAACAAGCTTTTATGCAATTCAAGATCAATCCCAAAAATCCTTCAACATCCGCATTGAAGGTTATACCAGTTTTTGAGAAACAAACAGAAACTATTTTAACTGAAAAGCTCGGTTTTTCAGGCCCGTCTAAATCTCTCTTTTCCGGAAAAAATGACACCGCTTATTCTTATGAGTCAGAAAATCAACTGATTTTACTGGTGGGACTGGGTGAAAATCCTGAATACAAAACCATCGAAAATTCCTTTCGGAGAATTCTTTCAAAAAGCCAACCTCTAATCGAAAAAGAGGTTGTGCTGGACTTTCCTGAGTCTTTTTCTTCGGAGCAAATGGAAGCAGCATTGGTAGGATTTCAGCTCGGGAGCTATTCAATTGGTTTTTACAAGAAAGAAAAAGCCAAAGATTTTGAAAAGCTTAAAGTGGAAGTCATCACAACCCTTGAAAAATCCAAAAATCTTGTCGAGCGTTCTCAGAAAATTGCAGATGCCAAAATTGAGGCTTTCAAGCTAGTGGATCTTCCTCCCAACAAAATTACACCTGAATACTTGGCCGATTGGGCAAAGCAATTAGGAAAGAAAGCCAAACTTGATGTTAAAGTTTTTGACTCGAAAAAAGCAAAATCCGAAGGATTGGAAGCCTTTTTGGCAGTGGGGCGCGGTTCGGCAAAAGACCCGAAATTCATCATTTTGGAATACCGTCATCCCAAAGCCAAGTTCCATCTTGGATTAGTTGGAAAAGGGGTGACTTTTGATACCGGAGGTCTAAATGTAAAAACTCAGGGAATGCACCACATGAAGTCTGACATGGGAGGTGCGGCGGCAGTGTTGGCTACAACACAACTCGTTGCTGAATTGGGACTTCAAGTCAATTTGACTGCAATCGTTCCGGCGGTGGAAAATGCGATTGATAAGGACGCCTACTTGCCTTCAGAAATCATCGGAAGCCACGCAGGTCTGAGCATCGAGGTGATTGATACTGATGCAGAAGGACGCTTGATTTTGGCTGACGGACTTTCCTATTTGATCAAAAACTACAAAACCGACCAAGTAATCGATTTGGCTACCTTGACAGGAAGCGCTATCGGAACTTTCGGTTACGAATGTGCGGCGTTATTCTCGAATGATGGAAGCCTTTCACATGGATTGCAGCAGGCCGGCGAGGATATCGGGGAAAAATCGTGGCCATTGCCACTTTGGGAAAACTTCGGGAAAGAGATGGATTCTGAAATTGCCGATATCAAAAACTACCACGGAAAACCATTTGCCGGAGCAATCACAGCAGCCAAGTTTCTACAGGCATTTACTAATGAGCATCCGGCATGGGCCCATTTGGATATCGCCGGAGTTGCTTTTTCTGATTCCGAATTTGCAAAAACAAAAACCGGAACCGCTTACGGTGTGAGCCTTTTGCTGAGGTATATCGAAAATCAACTTTAAAAAAATCCGGCAAGTCTTCTGATTTGCCGGATTTTTTTTCACTTTCAGAGGATAAAATTTTCCTCTCATGAGCGAGTCCAAAACTTTTCTCTGCATCTCTAACTATTTCAAAGGGAACGCATTTTTAACTGCATTAAAAAAACAGGGAAATCGTGTTTTCCTGGTCACCACTGAGCAACTCCGCCACAAACCCTGGGCTTTCGAATACATAGATGAGGTATTTTATATGCCGGGTCAGGATTTGGATTGGGACATGGATTTACTCCTGAAAGGTGTGGGCGGACTGATGAAAGATCACAAGATCGAGGCAATCATTGCATTGGATGATTATGATGTTGAAAAAGCGGCTTTTCTCCGCGAAAACCTGCGGATTCCCGGAATGGGCCAAACCACCGGACGCTATTTCCGGGATAAGCTGGCCATGCGCCTTCGGGCCAAGGATGCCGGAATCCAGGTTCCAGCTTTCTCAGCCTTATTCAACAATGAGGAAATCAACCGGTTTGCTGACACAGTTGAAGCTCCATGGGTTTTGAAACCGAGATCTGAGGCTTCAGCGCATGGTATTATCAAGGTTCACAACAAAACAGACCTGTGGAAGCATATCGATGAGCTTGGAGAAAACAGAATTTATTACCTCGTGGAGCAATTTAAGCCTGGCGATGTCTTTCATGCGGATGGGCTTCAGCTGGATGGAAAAACATTGTTTTTGACTGTATCACGCTATTTGTCGACTCCGATGGAAATCTCCCAAGGCGGGGGAATCTTCCGATCCGCCAACATCAAGTACGGTTCAGACGACGATAAAAAGATCAAAAAAGTCAACGAGGCTATCATGAAGGCTTTTGGTTTGAAAAATGGAGCTTCGCACACTGAATTCATCAAAAGCAAAGAAGACGGTGAAATCTACTTTTTGGAAACTGCCTCCCGGGTTGGCGGGGCGCATTTGGCAGAAATGGTGGAAGCTGCCACGGATATCAATCTTTGGGTGGAATGGGCAAAAATCGAGGATGCTGTCGCAAAAGGTGAAAAATATGACATGTCTAAACCTGCGAAAAATTACGCCGGAATTGTCCTTACCCTTTCCAAATATGAGCATCCTGACTTGAGCAGCTTTGATGATTCAGAGGTTTGTTTCCGGGTTCCGCTGGACTATCATGCGGGTTTGATAGTCAAATCTCCCAAGCAAGATCGGGTGATGGAATTATTGGACAACTACGCCGAGCGATTTGGCAAGGAACTTTCCACAAGTGCTGAGGCGCCAGAAGTGAAGAAGTTTCATTGAAATACTTGGTCAACGGTCCACAGTCCACGGTCCACAGTTGGTTTGAAAGGACTACTATGGTTTGAAAACTGCATTTGAAGAAAACTGTATCCGAGTTAACCTTTTGGCTAAGAACTATCAGATTCCAGCCGTCGACTGTTGACCGTCGTCTGTT
>DATIAI010000277.1:0-6699 GCA_035458065.1 Algoriphagus sp.
AAAAACCACCGGTCTAGCACCTCCACCATATACTTTTACTTCATTGCCGACGCCCCACATGAGCAAAGCCGGATGATTCTTGTATTTTTCGATAAATGGTCGCAGTTGTTCAATTTGGTTGTCGATTTCCCAAAACTTCCAATAACTGAAATCATTTCCCCAAGCTGGCCGACCGATATCAAGACCCAGTGTTACAGTCAATCCCAATGCGTGAGCTTCATCGAGGATCCGATCAGCATCATCCAGGCTCCAAGTCCTAATTGAATTGCCCCCAAATTCAGCTACCAAATTTAAATGCTCTGTGCCCGCAGCACCTTTAATGAAATACGGCTCACCATGTCGGTAAAGCTGTGCCTTTCCATTTATGTACTTTACTTCGACTGTAGGATTTTGATTTTTCGCATCCTCTTTATTACAAGAGGTAAATAGGATAAAAGCAATAAAAAATAGAAACAAAATAGTTTTTTTAAAATAAATATACATGATTTTACCTACTACTAATCAGTTCTCAAACTGCTAAATGTCTCTAATTTATTGCGATGTTATGAAAATTGGGTGATATAATTAGCAATTGAAAAACAAAGTAATGTATTTAGAGCTTGAAATAATTATTGGGTAATAAATGTTTAGTAGGATATTTTTGGGAAGGTTGATTCTGATTTTTGGTGTTTTATCCCTAATCCTATTTTTATATGGCTTTTTTGAGGAAGTAGGCGTAGGACAAACCATATTGTATTACCTACTTACGATTTCGTTGATTTTCAAATTGTTGAAGGTAGGTTTTGAGTGGTACCATTATGCGGGATTGCCAAAACGCCGGCAAAAATCTGAGACTGCGAAACCACCCAAACACCCTTTCACGGTAGACATGCTGACTACCTTTTGTCCGGGTGAGCCCATTGATATGTTGGAGCGGACTTTGACAGCAATGGTTAATGTCCGTTATCCCCACACCACTTATCTCTGTGACGAAGGGGATGATCCAACGGCAAAAAAAATCTGCGAGAGACTTGGAGTCGTGCATGTCGCCCGTCAAACCCATGAAGATGCCAAAGCGGGAAATATCAACCATGCGTTGAGACAAGCGACTGGTGAAATCTGTGTTATTCTTGATCCGGATCACGCACCTTTTCCTGAATTTCTGGATAAGGTCCTGCATCATTTCGACAATCCTGAAGTGGGTTACGTTCAGGTGGTTCAAGCCTATAACAATCAATCCGAGTCTTTGATAGCCCAAGGAGCTGCCGAGCAGACGTATGTTTTTTATGGGCCGTATATGCAGGCGATGGGTGAGTATGGAACAGCACAGGCCATCGGGGCAAATTGCACTTTCAGGAGAAAGGCTTTGGATTCCATTGGAGGGCATGCAGCTGGACTTACCGAAGATATGCATACCTCCATGCTGCTCCATGCGGAGGGTTGGAAGTCTGTCTATGAACCGTTGATCTTGTCTCTTGGACAGGTCCCCAGTAGTATCTCGGCTTATTACAAGCAGCAATTGAAATGGTGCAGGGGTACATTCGATCTTTGGATGATTCTTCTTCCAAAGCTGTTTTCAAAGTTTACCTGGAGACAAAAGTTGCATTATGGGCTATTGCCTGTATATTATTTATTTGGACTGATTGGAATAATAGATTTTATCGTTCCAGTTTATTCTCTGATTACCGGGGAATATCCATGGATAATCAATCCCGAGGTGTTTTTCATTTATTTCACTCCCTTTTTTCTGTTTAATTTAATTTATAGGTATTATGCTCAAGCCTGGCTTCACAAAAAGGAGGAAAAGGGGATTCACTTAATGGGCGGAATTTTGAGAGTGGGTTCCTGGTGGATATACAGTGTCGGTTTTATTTATACCTTATTTAATATAAAAGTCCCCTACATTCCCACACAAAAGGAACATTCTACCAAAGGAGAGTTTTTATTGGGCTTGCCAAATTTGGTAGTGGCTCTGATTTCGATCTTGGCAGTGGTTTATGGGTTGTCGAGAGATTGGCAACCTTACAGCATGATGATGGCATTTTTTGCCTCAATCAATGCATTTGTTCTATTTTTTGCCTTTGCAATAGGGCAGACTACCTGGGTCCATAATTCCAAGAGCGGGTTTTATAAGTTTAGAGATTCCTTTTCAATTCATGAAAAAAACCTGTCCTATCTAAAATTGAGCAGGTTTGCACTTCATTCCGTATTGATCATTTTATTGATTTCCACCTCATTTTTAATCATTGGCGCCATCAAAGTCGGAAGTGAGGAATACCTGAATCCTAAATTGAAATCCCCATTTGAAAAGCATTTAGGTGGATTTTACATGGGGATATACGATGCCCGTTCTGATGTACAATCGGATATTTCCCTGATTCGCGAACTCGAAACTCAGTCGGGGCAACAATGGTCCATAATTTCCACCTACCATGCCTGGGGAGATGACCAAAATCCGGTAGAAAAACTCAGGAAAATCATCGATCATGGGGCTATTCCAATGCTGACCTGGGAACCATTTTCCAACTTATTCGAAGAATATGCTGACATAGATGACCTGAAAAATAACAGAAAGATGTTCAGGTACATTCTGGATGGGTATTTTGACGATTACATTGATGAGATGGCAGTTACCTTGAGAGACCTCAATTCGCCTGTGTTTTTGAGGTTTGCTCATGAAATGGAAAACCCCATGTATTCCTGGTCCAAAACAGGTGATAATACCCCGGAGGAATTTGTTGCCGCATGGAAATATGTACACTACAGATTTGAAAAGCTGGGTGCACACAATGTTTCATGGGTGTGGAGCCCCTGGTCTCCGGAGGGATTTGAATCGTATTTTCCATATGGAAATGACAGTTCTGTCAATCAGTATGTCGATTGGATAGGCCTAACAGCTTTGAATTACGGAGCCGCATCTTCCAATAAATCTTCCAAATCATTTGAGGAAATCTACCAGCCATTCAAGGAGCAAATCAAAAGGAAAGACATAGTTCTTCCGGTCATGCTTGCCGAGTTTGGATCGACTTCTTATCAGGAAGATGGCAGAGAATGGGTAAAGCAGTCCTTTCAAGCCATCCAGGAACGGCATCCTGAAATCAAATCAGCGATTCTTTTTCACAGTGATTTGGACAAAAATTGGATTACGGAATGGCGCCCTTCAGAAAATCCGGAATTCATTGACTGGACTTTTGACCTTAAAGATTTCGGGAATTTCACGGCACAGTTTGATTTTTTTAGCGAAAGAAATTTTTCTCTTGAACCAAAGGAAAAACAAACCGAGATCCATCAGCCCACCATGCTGGAAAGCAAAGGTGGAAACCATCAATTACTTGTAGCCGGTAAGCCATTTTACATCAAAGGAATTGCCTACAACAACGGGAAAGACTGGGAAGAGGGATTTAAACCCTTGACGAGAAATCAATTGGATAAGGACTTTCAACTTATCAAAGAGATGGGAGCCAATACAATCAGAAGGTATGAGCCGGGTATCTATGACAGAAACATTCTTAAAGCCGCCAAGGACCATGATTTGAAAGTCATGTTTGGTTTTTGGTTTGATCCCAAGATTGATTTTCTGAAAGATGAAGAGAAGCTAAAATCCTATCGAAAGAGGGTTTTGGCGAAGGTGAAACACCACAAAGATGACCAGAGTATCATCGCGTGGAACTTGGGCAACGAGACCTGGGGATTGTTAAAAAAACATTATGCCCAACCTTACCTCAGCCTGGTCAGGAGAAGTTATCTGCAATTTTTGGATGATTTGGCGATTGAGATCAGACAGATTGACCCCGAGAGACCCATATTTTCCTCCGAGGAGCATGACAACGAAAGATTAATTGGTGCAATCCATCAGTTTAGAGCCTATGCGCCTCACATCGATGTGATTGGAGTTAATTCCTATTATGAAGAAAACATCAGTCAGCTACAGACTGTCATGGAGAAAGCTTATCCCGGAAAGCCTTACGCGGTTACCGAATTTGGGCCCAAAGGATACTGGAATGAAGAACTGGGGGATTATTGGAGGGATAGTTTGCTGATCGAAGTTTCATCCACCAATAAAGCAGAATGGTATAAAACTCAGTGGTCTGATTACATCGAAAAGTACAAAGACAAAAATCTGGGTGGGATAGCATTCAGTTGGGCAGACCGGTATGAAGGCACTGCAACTTGGTTTGGGATTACAGATTACAAAGGTCGGTTGAAGCCCTCTTACTATTCACTTCAGGAGGCTTGGCTCAAAGAGAATCAAGAGCCGAACTCATTTCCTGATATTACCATCGTAGGGCATTGGCATTTCTTAAATCCCGGGGCAACTTCCTGGTTTTCGGCGGCAATTACCAATGAATACCAGGGAGAATTGGAGTACTTTTGGGAAGTATATGATCAGGATTGGCAAAAGAGCAGCCCAGTTCTAGATACCAAATTGGATGGAAAATATGTGGAAATAGAGATTCCCGCCAATCCATCCAGGCTATATCTCTATGCAAAGGACTCTGCCGGCAATACGATCACAGCTTCTAGACCTCTTTTGATTTTGGGGCAATAGTCAATCTGATCGTTTTTTAACTTTATGAGAAAAACTGAGATTGCAATCCCCTGTTTTTTTGCCGGAAAGTTTATTGGAAAGCTGGAGTTCAGACTTCTGCATGAGGAAAAAAAACTCTCAGGAAATTTTAAGGGAGAGGCTAAGATGCAGGGCAGGCAAACTACGACTGATGCAACACTTATTGGGTAATTGATCGGGAAGAGAATGGTCTGCGCTTAGATCCTGCAGTTTTGTATTGATCAATGCCCGACTTGGGCCTGTAATTCATTTGATATAGTTGGGCGATTCACATTTTTGCCAATACTCGACGATTATTTTTACAGTTTGTTTTAATTCCTCATAGGTGTATGGTTTTACAAAAAATCCCTGGACTGATTTAGAATAAGCGTCAACGACAAATTGTTGTTCTGAGCTTGTTGAAAAGAATAAATAGGGTATGCATTTTATTCTTAGGTCTTCATTGTTATGGATTTTTTCTCTTAATTCTAACCCATTTAGCTTTGGCATATTGATATCAGACAGGATGATAAAAGGTTCAATTGCTGTCATTTTTAGGTATTCGAGCGCTTTTTCTCCGTCTCTAAAAAAAATAATTTCATTTATAAAATTAAGTTCCTCGAAAACTAACGTTAGGAGCGCTTGATCTCCTCGGTCGTCTTCTATAATGATTATAGGTCCAGTTTTGTTCATGAATCTCTTTTTCGTTAACTGAATTTTGGCTTAGCCCACCACCGAATTGTTAAAGGAAATTGGGGGATATAAGCCAAATCTCAGAGCCCTTTTTGGTCTGGAATTAGGAGTTTTTTTCCCACGTATTCAATTTAGAATAGTGAGAGGGAATTGCAATTCAATTGGAAAAAAATAAATGTAGTTTCAACCCAACTCATGAATATCCGCTATCCGACCCAAAGATCTTTGACAAAATGCATCGACTTGATTCGACCGGCTCACCAACAGTCACTTGCCCACCAATAAAAAGTCGGAACACACCTTGTCCCGACTGGATATAAATCACTCGTTGATTAACCAATAATCCGATTGTCTTTTGCTACAAATTTTGCAAAAGCCAGGAGCGCTCCTGTCACCATGATATTTCTGAAAAAGTTGACCATTTCAAGCTCTTTTTCCAGATCAACATGCAAGCCTGAGGTCCCCAATTCTTGACCCATAGCTCTCGGCAAATGCACCAAAAATGCCATTAGAATTACATAAAGAGCCATCATAGAATACGCTAGCTTATCATATTTCCCGATTACCGCACTGATAATAAATGAAAGGATGCAAAGCAAAGTGAAGTAATTCCAAAAGAATGGATAGGGAATGTAGTCCGGCACAAAAGAAGCGCCTACCTCTGGTTTGCCAAGGTGCAAACCCACATAAAGCAAAAACGAAAGAGGGAAAATGTATTTTCCGGAATTCAATAGCTTGTCCATGGCTTTGAAATTTATCCTACCGGAAAAGGAACAAGCGGCCTGATTTCCACAGAGCTGAAGGGATATTTAAGAATAGGGCAGGACTTGCTCCAGTTCTGGACTTCCTCCAAGTCATCTGATTTGCAGATAAGAAATCCGGAAACTAGGATCTGCCCGGCCTCCTTGTGCGGTCCTTCGGTGGTCCCATCTGTGGTGACTAGGGTAGCATCATAGCGAACGGGCGCCGTATGCACCAACTTTCCCTGCATCGCGATATTGCCTATCCAAGATTGCCACTTAGGCATGTCTTCAGCCATATCCTGTGAGGTCGACAAGTAGCCGGATTCGGCGCTTGCATTGCGAAATTATAAGAGATACTCTGTCATTTGATGGTGTTTTTATGTGAATGATGAGGTAAAACTCATCAAATAAAAACCCGGGGACGATGACAAAAGTCGATGTTTTAACCTGGACTATACATTAGGATTCGTTGCGAGACCGCAAAGCGCAAGGAAATCAGTCACTTTGGAGAACGAGGCGTAGCATCGCTACGGTGAGTTAGAAAAGTGAAGAGAAACGGCTGATTTTAAAGCGGTTTGTGGTCGCAGTAGATTTTCTAATGCATATTTCAGGTTTAAAGCTTGGCTTTTAAGCGACTGTAGACATCCTTGTTGATACCTAAATAACTGGCAATGAGTTTGCTGGAAAGCCTGGCCATCAAAAAAGGGCGATAATCCATCAGCCATTTTATCCGCTCCA
>DATIAI010000278.1:0-4058 GCA_035458065.1 Algoriphagus sp.
TTACGGGAATTAATCAGATAAAAATCGGTGCCCCAAACCGCTTTTGGCATTGGTCCCATTTTGTGGGTGCCACCATCGAAATCCGATCCGGAAGTCCCGATGGCCAGGTTATTGGTGAACCATTTACAATACCTCCGGCGCCGAAAGGTGAAAAGGGTCCATTCTTTGGTGAGGCAATGGGGGCTCCGGCTATCTTCGATGTTTCCATGGCAGATGGAATACAGGATGTATACATCGTGGTAAAAAATCCGAAGGCTAAGGAAAGCGATGCTTTGGTTATGATGACGGGAATCGAGTTTATTAAATGATATGTGAATCCTTTTACCTCCACGTATCAAAATAATTAAAGATTTGGTGCTGAGTTTGGCCAATTCCCCCTTTCAAAGGGGGCTAGGGGGATTTTTATATCAGTTAAATGTAAAGGAAGTGGCCAGCGTGCAACATTCCGAATAGTCATATTTAAAACAACATTCACGGTGAAGCCTACTCCAATTTGTAAACCCAAACATCATTTCTCCTTTCGATCCATTGATTTTCTTGGGAAAAAATTAGTGGTGGTAATCCTTTTATTTATCAGCAATATAGGTTTTGCACAACAGGTAGATGAACAGCAGGAGCTTGTTCCCATTTTCAACGGGAAGGATCTAACAGGCTGGCACATCAGCAAAACCAACCACCATGGAACTATGGGGAAGTTCTCTGTGGAAGATGGGGCTCTGGTCATGAAACAATATCCGTATGGCCAGGGAGGGATCATCCTCACGGATAAAAAGTACCGGGATTTTGAGTTATCCCTTGAATTTAAGGGCTACCCGGGTACCAATGGAGGGATTTTTCTCCGATCAAGTGAGAGTGGATCGGCTTACCAATTGGAATTGGCAGGAGACGGGGAACCGGGAACAGGAAATCTTATCGGTGAATTGCAAAGAACCACTGCCAACGCCCGGATTGAAAACATAGGGGAGGTTTGGAAAATGGGAGAATGGAATAGTTTCCGAATTCGCATGACAGGTGAAATCCCCAAAGTTTCCTTGTGGATTAACGGGAAACATATGTGGGATGCAGAAGGCCAAAGGAACGATTTGATCGGAGACGTGACAGAAGGCATGATAGCCTTCCAGTTGCATTGGAGTGCCACTTTACAACCCATACCGGGTGGGAGATGCTGTGATTATTCCTGGAGGCCGGATGCTTCCCATCAGTTTAGGAAAGTGAGGGTCAAGGAACTTAAGCCGGCTACGGCCACGGTTTCTTCCGCAACTCTTTTTTCCCAGCAGAGCCTTTCACCGGAATTGAGAAGCCTGGATATGGAATTCTTAAAGATTGAACCAGGCAAAATGCTGGTAGGGAAAATTGAAATTGAATGCCCGAGCTTTCCGGATACCCGAAATGTTCCCGATGAAATCAAATGGACAGAAATGGAATTTAAACTTTGCCGGGAAATGGCGGAAAGGGATTCCAGACCTGGTTTTTGGATCAGCATAGATCAGCCCTATTTTATCGGAAAATATGAAGTGACCCAAGGGCAATGGAAAACAATTATGAGTTTCAATCCTTCTGTTTTTAATGCTGAAAAAGTGGGGGATGACACCGATTTACACCCTGTTGATAATGTTACCTGGGAGATGGTTCATGTTTTTTTGGAGAAGCTGAATGCCATGGATAGCATATACAGGTATCGGTTACCTACAGAATTTGAATGGGAATATGCTGCCAGGGCAGGAAATGATAAATTGCTCTCTTGGTCAGAAACCACCAAACAAGCGTGGATTCAACAAACCGATAAAGGAACTACCAAGCCTGTGGGTACCAAACAACCAAACCCTTGGGGGTTACATGATACGCTGGGCAATGTCTGGGAATGGGTGGAAGATTATTACAACAACGATCTTTTTGCAGATCCCACTCCTCCTGAAAAAGGGCAAGTCCATGTTTTGAAAGGGGGAGGTATAACTTCAGATGTCACCAATGCCACCTATTTGTACCATGGTGCAGGACCGGGAAACGGCTATGATGTGGGTTTTAGGTTGGTAAGAGAAATCCGGTGAGAAACTTTTGTAAAGAATTGGTCAATATTGCAAAAGAGAGGTTGATACTGCCGTGAATTATACAATCCATTTACCATGACAAAAGGAATATTTTTCGGATTAATCCTGATAGTTGCTGTATCCTGTCATGCGGACAGTGATGTCGTTAGGCAAGAAATCGGAATGGTTTGGCGTAGTGGTGGGTTATACTATTGCGCTGAGCAGCTGCATCTCGCCAACGGAGATACTTTGATAGTTGATTTGGAAGATATTATTGAATTTGTCGGTGGGGATAGTGTGAGTGTAAGGTACCGGGAAATTGGTCGAAACAAATTTTGCTCACCAGCTATTGACTGTGAAATCATAGAAATAATAAAACTTGAATGAGTAGCTGCCCCAAATTTTTCAGAGAGTTCAGAGTAAAAAGTCGGATATAAACTGGATTTCTACCGACATCAAAGTGGGCTGGCGAAAGACAGTTCTTGGGCATCAAGAGCACAACAACTGGTGGACGGACATTACATCGGCTTCAAAAGGCGATCAAGCTGATCCTTAAATAATTTCCCGATAGGCACAGTGTAATTATCAATAGTTATCTGGTTTCCTTCGATGCTCTTTATGTGCTGTCGAGCCACCATAAACGAGCGATGCACTTGAACAAAATCGCCCATCGGAATGTGCTCTGACAGTGAAGATAGTGTTCCTCGGAGGGTGATCACCTGGTCCTTCAGTACCATTTTAATATAGTTGCCCGAAGCTTCTACAAACAAGATATCATCCAGCGCGACTTGTACATGTTTGTTATTTGTCCTCAAGAAGATTCTTTCCAACCTTGTCTCCCGAACTTCATCTTTCAGAATAAGCGCTGGTTTGGAAGGTTCTATACTCGCTTTATTGATAGCCTTCAAAAAACGCTCGAATGAAAAAGGCTTCAGCAAATAATCTACAATGTTCAGTTCATAGCCTTCCAAAGCATATTCTTTGTAAGCGGTAGTCACGATTACTTTGGGAGGATGAGGAAGGGTTTTGAGAAATTCAAAGCCCCGAAGCTTAGGCATATTGAGATCGAGAAAGATTAAGTCAACCGGGTTACTATTCAGGTATTCAATGGCTTCAATGGCATCATAGCAATCCCGCATCACCTGCAGGTTGGGGAGCAGCGCGCAATATTTCCTGATGATGTCATGGGCGACAGATTCGTCATCCACAATGATGCATTTGATGCTCATAGTTTAAGTCTAAGTCGGATCCTGTACAATCCGGCAGGATCCGGGGATATTTCAAGTTCATGCCTATTCTGATAGACTAATTCCAGTCGCTTTTTCAGGTTTTTCAGTCCGATACCTTCACTTCCGTCCATCTCCTCCGCATCAAAGTTGTTTTCAATTTCAAAATCAACAAGCTGCTTTGTGGCTTTTAAGCGAATGTGAACGAATGCATCGGCTCTTAGTTTTTCCACGCCATGCTTGAAGGCATTTTCCACCATAATGATAAACAGCAGGGGCATGATTTGGATGCTGCGGTCTTCTGCATCCACATCAAAGCGAATGGAAATCTCCTTATGATACCTCATCCGATGCAGATCCATGTAGTTGTCCAGATAGGCGATTTCATCAGCCAAAGTCACCCAATCATTTTGTCCTTCATAGATGCTGTAGCGCATCATGTCAGAGAGTTTGAGGATCAACTCTTGGGCTTTTTCGGTGTCCTGGCCTACCAGACCATACAGGTTATTTAAGGTATTGAAGAAAAAGTGTGGATTTACCTGGCTTTTCAAATGCATTAATTCAGCCTGCTTTTTTTCTTTTTTAAGCCTAAGGATGAATTTTATTTGAATTACCAGCCATCGGATCATCCAGATTGCCATAGAAGTGAAAAACAAAAGAGAGAAAACTATTAACTCATCTGTCTCTCCAAAAGCATCATTGAAAACCAGAATTAAAATGGTGGTTGTAAGGAAAAAATAAGGTACCAGCCTTTTGAGAAATTGGCGACTGAAAGATTTTTGAAAGAAAGTCATCCCGCGAAATT